>NZ_JBEZKW010000017.1:0-920 GCF_040651795.1 Streptomyces sp. NPDC048361 | reverse complement strand
CGCGGGGCGGCCGCATCCGCGGCTAGCTTTCGGGGTCGGGCACGGCCGCCGCCGGCTTCCGGGGCCGGACACGCTGCCGCTCGTTATCGTGGTCGGCCACGGCCACCGCTCGTTTTCGGCGGTGCCGTACGCCTCGTGTGCTCCCCCTCTGTACGAGACTCGGCGGTACGTGGCCGCCCACGCCGGACTCGGCGGTACGCGTTCGCCCGTGCGGGGCTCGGAGTCACGTGGCCGAGTGCCGTGTCACCACCCTCGCGAAGGAGCCCATCGTGACCACAGCCCCCAGCACAGCCGGCGGCACAGCCAACAGCACAGGATCCGCCGACGCACCCACCGTCGCCGTACTCGGCACCGGGATCATGGGGTCCGGGATGGCCCGCAGTCTGCTCAGGGCCGGGCTGCCGGTGCGGGCCTGGAACCGGACCGAGGCCAAGGCCCGGGCGCTGGCCGACGACGGGGCGACGGTGTTCCCGGACGCCGCCGAGGCCGTGCGCGGCGCGGATGTCGTACTGACCGCGCTGAACGACGGACCGGCCGTGTCGGCCACCCTCGATGCCGCCGCCCACGGCCTGCACTCCGGTCAGCCGTGGCTCCAGACCTCGACCGTCGGTCCGGATGCGACGCTCCAACTCGCCCACCGCGCTGCCGAGTTGGGGGTCCTGTACTACGACTGCCCCGTACTCGGCACCAAAGCGCCCGCCGAGGAGGGCAAGCTGACGGTTTTCGTGTCGGGGGCCCCCGAGGCGCGCGAGCGGCTCGCACCCGTGCTCGACGCGATCGGACAGCGGACCGTCTGGGTGAGTCACGAGCCGGGCGGCGCCTCACGCCTGAAGCTCGTCGCCAACACGTGGGTGATCAATCTGGTGGGCGCGGTCGCCGAGTGCCTCGGCCTCGCCGAGGCGCTCCGGGTGGACCCGCGT
>NZ_JBEZKW010000016.1:0-141944 GCF_040651795.1 Streptomyces sp. NPDC048361 | reverse complement strand
CCCCGCCGCCCCCCCCCCCCCCCCCGCGCGGTCCCCCCGCCCGGGGGTGCCCCGCCCCCACGGCTGTGCAGGAGGGTGGGGTTGTCGCCGGCGTGCCCTGTGGGGCGAGCTCGCGTGAGTCCTTGTGGGGTAAGCCTGCGCTGGGTGAGCCTGCGTGGGGTGAGGCGCTCAGTCCGCGAGGGCGGTGATGCGGGCGCACTCCCGCACGACCGACTCCAGGTTCCCGTGGCGGAGGAGGAGTTCGCGCTGCCGCTCGGCGCCGGTGCCTTGGGCTGCCAACTGCGCCAGCGTGCGCCGCACCCGCTCCAGATCACCACTGTCGGTCAAGGCGTCCTCCACATGGTCGACCAGAGCGGCGACCACATCGGACGCCGGCTGCTCGCGCATCGTGCGGGGGTCGACCAGAGCACCGGTCAGGCCTGAACGGGCGGCGCGCCAGGACGCGAGGCGCAACAGGCCGGCGCTGATCTCGGCGGGAGGCCGTCCCGCGCGCCAGTCCGCGGCGGCCGTCTCCACCAGCGCACGGACAACGGCCGCGATCAGAACGGTGCTGCTCGGCTGCAGACAGACGTCGGAGACGCGGACCTCCACCGTCGGATAGCGCGCGGAGAGGCGGGCGTCGAAGTAGATCATGCCGTCGTCACGCAGGGCACCCGTGGCGATCATGGAGTCGACATGGTGGTGGTAGCGGTCGGCCGAGCCGAAGGTCTCGGTGGGCCCTGCGGATGGCCAACGGTTCCAGACCCGGCTGCGATAGCTGCTGTAACCGCTGTCCTCGCCCTGCCAGAACGGCGAGTTACCGCTGATCGCGGTCAGGACCGAGAGCCATGGCCGGATCCGGTCGAGCACGGCGACGCCCTCCTCGTCCGAGTCGACCGCCACATGGACATGGCAGCCACAGGTGAGCTGCTCGCGGGCGGTGAGGCCGAAGTTCTCCGCCATCCAGAGGTGACGCTCTCCGAGATCCAACGAGGGCTGTACCGGTACGGGAGACGTGGCGAGGGCCGCGACCGTGGCCCCGGCCTCCTCGGCCCGGGCGCCCGCTTCCCGACGAAGGCGAATGATCTCGTCCTCGATCTCGCCCATCGCCGTCAGCGGGCTGGTGGCGAACTCCACCTGTTCCTTCTGGAGTTCCTTCTCGAACTCCTGCTCCTCGGAGTCGTCGGGCTTCCGTGAGTCGGAGGGGGAGACGACGACCGTGGACAGCGCCAGAACCTCTCCGGTACGCGCACTCACCATGAGCAGCTCTTCTTCAACACCGACGGTGCGCATGCGCGGTCTCCGATCCGTCCCGACACTCCATGGGAGACGTCTGCCCCGGCAGAGCGGAGTCATACGGGGGCGCCGGCAGGACCGCGGGCGCGCACGGATCAGCGGCTACGCGGGGTCGGGGTCGAGGCGCCGACAGGATCACGGCCCGGGACGGACCGGCGGCTACGCGGGGTCGGGGTCGAGGCCCGGCACCGCCATGCGGCTCGCCTGCTCGCTCTGCTCCTGGGCGCGGCGGGCCTTGTCCGTCAGACGCTTGCGCTGCTCGGGGTCGGTCGCACGCTCTGCGGCCTCCCTCCACTCCAGGGCGCGCGTCTCCAACTCGCGGGCACGGCTGCGGTATTCGTCTCCCACACTCATGATCACTCCTGGATAGGGCGGTGGAAAGGGTCGCTGCCAGCTTGGGTGATGCGGCACGAAGCAGCATCCGGGGTTCGGCCATGCGCGGAGCGCGCGGTCGCGCCGGCCCGCGTCACCCCGCTCCTGTGGCGCCTGTGCCGGGCACCCCCGATCGTCCCTTTGGAGCAGGTGCCCGAGCAGGCGCCCGAGATGTCTGGGCATATTCGGGTAGCAGAGGTATGTCAGCCGCACGCACGTCGTGCGATCCCGCCGCGCAGGGGTCACAGCGACCCTCGGTAGCAATGCAGAGGAGTTCGAGCAACATGGTGATCGCTCACTCGACATCACAGGTAGTCGCCGCAGGACCCGCCACGGCGCTGCTCCTGGTCATCGTGGGAGTGGTGGTGGTGGCCGGGCTCCTCGCGATGTTCATGGCCGGACGTCGCCGAGCGGCACGCAAGCCCCCGCCGCCGTCGGCGCCGCAGCCCGGAGCGGACTCCTGGGACACCCCTCCGTCGTCCCCCGATGGGAGCGGCCGGAACGACGACAGGTAATGCCCCCGACCGGTAGGTGTGCCCCGACGGTAGGTGTGCCCCGCCGGTAGGTGATGCTCCAACTCACTTAGCAAGTCCGCCAGTTCACGCCTGCGGTCGGCCCGCACAGCTGCCTGGGGCGGCCCGGCGACACACGGGTGGGGCACGGGCGTGGCACGAGTATGGCGCGGGCGTCACTCGGGTCCCGGCGCAGGGCGCATATATGCGGATATGTGGGTACCTGATAAGGGTCACGGCCCCCTTGTACCCGTGCCCCCGGGGCCGTCAGGTGATGTGCCCACCCCCGCTCACGAAAGGCGCCACCCATGGCTAAGCCGGCTCGTCCGCAGGACCCGACCGACAAGTACCCGCGGCCCGATCTGCCGCAGCAGGACCAGCAGCACCCGGGCTGGACCGGCCCGATGGACCCGCCCCCGGACCACGGTGAGCAGACGTACCGGGGCAGTGGTCTGCTCACCGGCCGCAAGGCGGTCCTCACCGGCGGCGATTCCGGCATCGGGCGGGCCGTGGCCCTCGCCTACGCCCGCGAAGGCGCCGACGTGCTCTTCACCCACCTGCCCGAGGAGCAGGAGGACGCGCGTGAAACCGTACGGCTCGTGGAGGAGGCGGGGCGCCGGGCCGTCGCGGTGGCTTGCGACATCCGCGAAGAACGGCAGTGCCGGGAGCTGATCGACCGGGCGGTCGCCGAGTTCGGCCGCATCGACGTCCTGGTCAACAACGCCGCCTACCAGATGTCCCAGCCGGACGGCATCGAAGCCATCACCACCGAACAGTTCGACCGCGTACTGCACACCAATCTGTACGGCATGTTCTGGCTGACCAAGATGGCCGTGCCGCACATCCCTGCGGGCGGGTCCGTCATCAACACCACCTCGGTACAGGCCTACCAGCCCAGTCCGCACCTGCTCGACTACGCCATGACCAAGGGTGCGATCGTCACCTTCACCAAGGGACTCGCGCAGATGCTGGCCGAGCGGGGAATCCGCGTCAACGCCGTCGCGCCGGGACCGGTGTGGACGCCGCTCATCCCGGCGACGCTGCCGGACACCGCCGAATTCGGCAAGCAGGCTCCGCTGGGCCGGCCCGCGCAGCCCGCGGAGATGGCGCCGGCCTATGTGTTCCTCGCCTCCGAGCACGCGAGCTTCATCACCGCGGAAATCCTCAACGCCACCGGCGGCTCACCCCTGCCGTGAGCGGGTGAGCGGGTGAGGGCGTGGGCACGTGAGCGTGTGGGCACATGGGCGCGTGAGCGCTTGCCCACGTGAGCCGGCTGTGCCGAATGGGCAGGGTGGAGGACCGGCGGACCCCGAGAGATCTTCATGTCCTCGTAGGTCGCGGGGAGCGGTTGGTGCGAGCACAGGACGGAACGTTGAGGGAACTGGGTCAGGCCTTCGTTCAGTGGAGGCAGTGGGCAAGGTGGGAATGCGCGGCGGTGGCTCGGTCGGCGCGGCGGGCGCTGAGCGGCCCGGGGCCCGAACGGGACACCGCGGTCCAGGCGTTGAAGGCAGCGGCGGCCGCGCTGATCGCCTGGGCCCTCGCCGGCTGGTGGTGGCAGGCGCCGATGGCGATGCTGGCGCCGTGGACGGCGCTCTTCCTGGTGCAGAGCACCGTCTACCGGTCGCTCAAATCAGCACTGCAGCAGTTCGTCGTCGTCGTGGTCGGCACCCTCCTGGCGGCCGGTGCCGGTGTGCTCACCGGCAACACCATGTTGGCCATGCTCATCGCACTGCCGGTGACCATGCTCTTCGGCTCGTACGCCCGCTTCGGCACCCAGGGTCTCAACGCGCCCACCGCCGCGCTCTTCGTGCTGGTCTACGGCACGTACTCGGGCTTCGACATCATCCACCGCTTTCTTGAGACGCTGCTCGGGGCGGTCATCGGGCTCGCGGTCAACGCCCTCGTGCTGCCCCCGGTGCACTCCCGCAGCGTGCGCCATCTGCGCGGACGTCTGCCGGAGGAGAGCCTGGCGCTGTTGCACACGGTCGCGGACGGACTCGACGAAGGTGACCTGGCCCAGGACGACGCGGATGCCTGGCACGACCGCGCGCGGCGGCTCACCGACCGTGTGACCGACCTGCGCACCGCCCGCCGCTGGTCTGAGGAGAGCTACCGCTTCAACCCGGGCCATCGTCTGCGCCGTTCGGCTCCGCTGCCACCGGCCGCGGACTGGGACTACACCTGGGACCGGATCACGAACCACTTGGAAGCCATCACCAGGACGCTGGCCGAGACGGCCGCGAACCGCTCCGACCAGGCCGTTCTGCCGGGCCCCGCACCCCGCATCGTGGCCGACCTGCTGCGGGCGGCTGGAGATGTCTGCGGGCTCGACGACACCCTGGAGCGTACGGACTCCCCGCCGCAGGAAGACGAGGATGAGGGCCTGCGTCGCACCCGTGAGCGTCGCGATGCGCTGCGGCGGGCGTACGCCGCCGAGGACGAGCTGACCTCAGTCTTCCGTGAGCGCGGTGACGCGTTGCAGGACGCGCTCGCGGCCGTCACAGCGGACACGATCCGCCTGCTCGGTGACCTTTCGGCCATCGCGGGACGCGACCCTGAGGAGGGCACGGAAGAAGAGGGCCGTGCGGACGAAGAGGGCCGTGCGGACCGGGTGACCCCCCAGAGCACCCAGAGCCCACAGAGGCCCCCGAGTACCCGGGGCCCCCAGGACTCCCAGGACCCCCAAGGCCGGCAGGACCCCCAGGAGGACGCGGCGAAGGACGCGGAGACCGGGGAAGGGAGGAGCGGGGGAGTGGAGACCGGGAGGTCAGGGACCGGGAAGTAGGGGCCGGGAAGTCAAGGGCCGGTGGATCAGGGGCCCGGAGGTAAAACCTGCGGCACGGCACGGCATAGGCGTTACCGGCACGCCCTGCACAGACGCTACGGGCAGGCCCTGGCACGGCGCTGCGGGCACACTCCAGACGGGCACTACCGGCTTGCCCCGGCACGGGCGCAGGCTCTGCCGCACGGCGGCTTCCTTCCACGCGGCACAGGGTTCGCGATCGGGCGATGCGACGCTCGCCGTCCCTGAAGCAGCGGACCGTCCCTGAAGCAGCGGACCGTCCCCGAAGCCGCCGACCGTCCCCGAAGCCGCCACCGCTCACGAAGCCGCCGCTCCGATCTCCCGTTCGGGCGGCCGTCGTTACGCGGCTTGCCGCTGCCCGTCGAGAGCCTCGATCAGTTGCTCGCGGGTCATCGTGGATCGGCCCTCGATCCCCGCGGCGGTCGCCTTCTTGTAGAGCTCGGCCTTGTTCATGGCGTGCGGATCCCGCCCCTTGTGCGAGGCATGAGCACGCTGCTTACCCGCCGGCTTCTTTGCTGTCCGCTGAGCGGTCCGCTTCGTGGCGCCGCCGCCCGTCGTGGCCTTCGCGCCGGTGTCCTTGGGACTGCGGGCACCCTCCAGACTGGCGCGCAACGCCTCCATGAGGTCGACGGCGGCCGACGGCTCGGGCGCGGGCTCGGCCTTCTCCACGCTGTCGCCCGCCTTCTTGGCCTTGATCAGAGCGGCGACCTTCTCCTGGAACGTGTCGTGGAACTGCTCCGGGTCCCATTTCATGCTGAGCGTGTCGATGAGCTGCTCCGCCATCTTCAGCTCCTTGGCCGAGGCGGCGGACTTGCCCGGAAGGGAGTCGATCTCCTGCTGGGGATCCCGGATTTCGTCGGCCCAGTGGAGGGTGTGCAGGGTGAGGAGGCCGTCCTCGGCCTTCACGGCGACGAGATATTCGTGCTGGCGCATCACGAAGGTGGCGACACCGGTCTTCTCGGCACGGCCCAGCGCCTGGGTCAGAAGGCTGTACACCTTGGCGTACCCCTTGCCGCGCGGAGCCAGGTAGTACGTCTTGTCGAAGAAGATCGGGTCGATCTCGTCCAGACCCACGAACCCGGTGATTTCCAGAGTCCGGGACCGCCCGGGAGCGATGTCGTCCAGCTCTTCGGGCTCGACGATGACGTACTCCTCGCCCGTGTCATAGCCCTTGACGATGTCCTTGGGGTCCACTTCCTCACCGGTGCGTTCGTTCACCCGCCGGTTACGGATCCGGTCGGAGGTGCCGCGCTGGAGCTGGTGGAAGTGGATGGTGTGGGTGTCGGTCGCGGTGTAGAGCCCGACCGGGAGGCTGACCAGGCCGAAACTGAGGACTCCGGCCCACACGGGTCTGGCCACTACGCCACCGCCTTCGCTGTCGGCCCCCTTTGTGTAGGTTCTCAAGCCGGGCGAGCCGTGTCGCGTCGACGTGGGCGATGGGGTCGACGGGGTTCCCGTGGCTCAGCCGGCTCCATGCGTCAGTCGGTCTCCGTGGCTCAGCTGTGAAACGGCGCGATGGGCTCCGCCCTCATGTGCGCATCGCCCGTACGGTCCAACCCCCGCATGCCGCTCGGCGCTCCCCCGGACGGTGGCCGGGGAAGCGCCGAGTCGCCGGCACGGCGGTGTCGCGCCGGGGCTTGGTCAGCCTCGGCGTCCGGCGACCAGACGGTAGAGGAAGAGCACGATCACCGAGCCCACAACCGCGGTGATCCAGGTCGACAGGTGGAAGAAACCCTTCATGCCGTCCACTCCGAAGATGAGCTGACCGAGCCATCCGCCGAGCAGCCCACCCACGATGCCGATCACGATGGTGACCAGACAACCGCCCGGGTCCTTGCCCGGAGTCAGCGCCTTGGCGATGGCTCCCGCGATGAGTCCGATGATGATCCAGGCGATGATGCCCATGACGAAGACCTGCTTCCTTTCGTTCCGTGGCCCGGCGGCGACGCCGGCCGAGCGGTGACGGCGGGGAGCCGGCCCCCCGTTCGCCTCCTACGCAGTACCCCCGGCACGGGTCCGCTCACGGGACCTACGGTCCCCGGCCAGGGACCGAAGGTCCTGGTCGGAGCCGCACGAATGGGGGTACGCGGCGCGGAAATCGTTTCCCGGTCCCGGAGTGGTCGCACATGCCGATGTCGAACATGCCGATGGAAGAAGATGGCGCCAACCGCATGGAACACATGGAAGAAGCAGACGAAGCCAACCACTCGGCCCCGGAGTCGGCTGCCCATGGCGGGGAGGGGGGAGACGGCGGACGCGGCGGGCCGGGCGGGCAGGGACTCAGCGGGCCGAGCGGGCACGGCGGGCACGGCGCGCACGCCAGGAAGCGGGGACCGCGCGAGGCATGGGGCGACTTCAGGGGCTCCCCGTTCTTCCCGGCCGTCGTGCTCGTCTTCATCCTGGCCGCCGCCGCGGGTCTGTTCGCCGGCTCGTACACGTACACCATGGCCAATCCGACGCCGCACCACATCCCCACCGCGCTGGTCGCACCACCGGGGTCCCCGGAAGCCGAGAAGTTCGTGGCGGGCCTCGACAAGGCGCTCAACACGTCGCTCGCACTGCGCCCGTACCAGGACGTGCCCTCGGCCCGTCACGCCATGGAGGAGCAGACGGTCTTCGCCATCCTCGACGTGCGTCCGGACGGGGTGCACATGGACGTGGCCGGCGCCGCCGGCGCTTCCGTGGCCCAAGTGCTCACCCAGGCCGCGCCCCCGGTGGCGAAGGCCATCGGCGTACCGGTGACGATCACCGATGTGAAGCCGCTCCAACAAGGGGACCCCCGCGGTCTGGCGCTCTTCTACATCTCGCTCGCCGCAGTGGTACTGGGATTCGTCGGCTCCATCCAGCTGAGCGTCCACGCACGCACCCTGAACCCGCTGGAGCGGATCGCTTTCACGGTGGCGTACTCGCTGCTCGGCGGGTTCACCATCGCCGCGGTGGTCGACTGGGGGCTCGGCGCGGTGCGACTGCCGTTCTTCGAGTCCTGGATGATTCTCGCGCTCACGATGTTCACCTCGGGCATGGTCTTCACCATGTTCAACACCCTGATCGGACGCTGGGCCATGTTGCCCACCTGGGGACTCATGGTGCTGCTCGGCAACCCTTCATCGGGCGGCGCGGTCTCCTGGCCCTTGCTGCCGTCGCTCCTGGGACATGTCGGGCGCTGGCTGCCGCCCGGCGCTTCGGTCAATGCACAGCACACGGCCGTCTACTTCGCGGACGCCCAGCACGTCTTCCCGTTCCTCGTGCTGGCGGCATGGTCGCTGCTGTCCTGCGCGGTGTTCTGGTTCTGGCGCCATCGCCACCCTGGGGGACGCGACCGGGGTGCGCCGGCCCATGGGGTGGCCGTCGGCGCGTGATCCGCATGTGACGAGACATGGGACGGACATGTGACGAGACACATTACGGACATGTGCCGAGACACGTGGCGGCGGCACATGTGACGGCACATGTGGGTGGAAAGGACGCCAGTTCTCCGGCTCCCCGGGGCAGCACTTCGCCCCGTCGGCGAGACCGACGGGGCGAAGAAAAGGATGGTGCCGATGTGTGCCTTACCAGCGGTACCAGCGGCCGCTTCCGCCCTTGGGACGGGCGATGAAGCCGATGAGCCACACGACCAGGACCACGATGGCGATCCACCACAGCGCCTTCAGCGCGAAACCGGCGCCGAAGAGGATCAGGGCGAGCAGCAGAACGAGAAGCAGGGGAACCATAGTCATCAACCTCCGGTCCACCGTGTGCCCGGGAAAGCATGGGCAACACATTTTGATCGACGTGATTCATATTCACCCCTGCGGGGATTCCGGGCCAGTTTTCGAGCGGTGCGGGATCCGCGGGTTTGGATGTGGCATTTCTGGCCAGGCGTATGGATGTCAAGCCAAGTGTTCAATGAGACGGGAGTGGTTTTTGTGTCCGGTGACCAGAAGGCGGAATCCAAGGTCGAGCAGGCCAAGGGCAAGCTCAAGGAGACGACCGGCCGGGCCGTGGGCAACGAGCGGCTCGAAGCCGAGGGCGGCGCCGAGCAGGCCAAGGGAGACGCCCGCGAGGCCAAGGAGAAGGTCAAGGACGTCTTCAAGGACTGAGCGGCGATCGGCAGGTGCTGATCCGCACGACGGGACATGGTGGGGCCCAGCCGAATGACCCGGCTGGGCCCACCCCTGTGCCCGCGTGGTGGTTGCCGACGACCGGGCCTCGGCCCCCTGCCCGACGGTGGTGGTTGCCGACGCCAAGCCTCGGCCCCTGCCCGAAATGTGGCCCTGTTCGCGTTCCGGTCGCCTTCCATGGTCCACTCGCCGAGTCGATCAGCCCGGCCCTGTGCTGTGATCCTCGGTCGGCCGTGACACTCGCGTGGGGCATGTCTGTGTCGGGCCGACGCAGGCCAACCCGCAGGTGTAGGCAGTGAGCGGGTTTGTTCGAGGGGCTTCGGAGCACGAGAGACGACCTGAGAGCATGGTGTTCATGGATATTGCACGCAGGAACAACGTCACCGTCACCGGCAACCCGCAGGGGCGGCCGGTGGTGCTGGCGCACGGGTTCGGTTGCGATCAGAACATGTGGCGCCTGACCGTGCCCGCCCTGGCCGACGACTACCGAGTGGTGCTCTTCGACTACGTGGGCTCGGGCCGTTCGGACGCGTCCGCGTTCTCCGAGGACCGCTACGGCTCGCTGCACGGGTACGCCCGGGACGTGGTCGAGGTGTGTGAAGAGCTCGACCTGCGTGATGCGATCTTCGTGGGTCACTCGGTGAGCGCGATGATCGGAGTCCTCGCCGCCGAACGGGCGCCCGAGCGGATCGGCGCGCTGGTGATGGTCGCTCCGTCGCCGTGCTACATCGACGACGACGGGTACCGCGGCGGGTTCAGCGCCGAGGACATCGACGAGTTGCTCATGTCGCTCGAGTCCAACTACCTGGGATGGTCGGCGGTGATGGCGCCGGTGATCATGGGGCACGAGGACCGGCCCGAGCTCGGCGAGGAGCTGAAGAACAGCTTCTGCGCCACCGACCCGGACATGGCGCGCGTCTTCGCCCGCACCACCTTCCTGTCGGATTCGCGGAACGACCTGAAGACGGTGACGGTGCCGACGCTCGTCCTGGAGTGCCTCCAGGACGCCATCGCGCCCCGCGAAGTCGGCGCGTTCGTCCATAAGGCGATTCCCGGCTCGACCCTGGTCACGCTCGACGCCACCGGACACTGCCCCCACCTGTCCGCCCCCGAAGCCACCAACGAAGCGATCCGGAGCTTCCTGGTCAGCCTGCGATGATGTGCCGCAACGGGGAGCAACCCGACCGGCACGGAGCCGACGAGGAGAGGACCGCGGACGCGGCGTTCGCCGCACTTCTGGAGGACAGCGCCGACGAACTCTACGAGTGCGCGCCGTGCGGCTACCTCTCCACACTGATGGACGGCACCATCGCCAAGATCAACGCCACCCTGCTCGACTGGCTCGGTCTGGAGCGCGAGGCCGTGGTGGGCCGGATGCGCTTCACCGACCTGCTGACCGTGGGCGGCAAGCTGTACCACGAGACGCACTTCGCGCCGCTGCTGCGGATGCAGGGCGAAATCGGTGGCATCGCCCTGGAGATGAAGAAGACCGGCGGCGGACGCATCCCCGTCCTCGTCTCCTCCGCACTCAAACGCGGCGGCAGCGGTGAGCCCCAGCTGATCCGCACCACCATCTTCGACGCCCGGGACCGCCGCGCCTACGAAGAGGAACTCCTGCGCGGCCGCAAGGCGGCGGAAGCCGCGCGCAAGCAGGCCGACGAGGCGCGCAAGCAGGCCGAGGCCGACCGCGCCCGCCTCCAGGACGCGCTCGCCGTGCTCCAGCAGTCGCTGCTCCCCGACATCCTGCCGGAGGTCCCCGGGATGGAGACGGCCGCGTACTACCACACCGCCCACCCCGAGCGACTCGGCGGCGACTTCTACGACGTGTTCCCCATCGGTGGAAACCGGTTCGGCTTCTTCCTCGGGGACGTGTGCGGCAAGGGCCCCCAGGCCGCGGCCGTCACCTCCCTCACCCGCTACACGCTGCGCGCCGCCGCCCTGCACGACCCCGACCCGGTCTCCGCGCTGACCACGCTCAACACGGTGCTCCACGCGCGGTACGCGGGCGGCGGAGACCCGCGCTACTGCACCGCCGTCTTCGGCACCCTGGAGCCCGACCCCGAGACGGGGAACGTCGCCGTGCACCTCGCGTCGGGCGGCCACCCTCCGGTCATCATCGTGCGGACCGACGGCACGGCGGACTTCCTGCCCACCCCGGGCGGCCTCCTCGTGGGCATCCTGCCCGCCGCGCGCTTCGCGGACGCCAAGACGGTACTCACCCCCGGCGACACGCTTCTGCTCTACACCGACGGCATCACGGAGGCCCGCACCGGCGAGGACCGCACCAGCCTGTACGGCGACGAGGCTCTGCTAGCCTTCGCGGCCGGCCACGCCGGCAAGCCGCCGGACGCCGTCATCCAGGCCCTGACCGGCCTCCTGAACAGCTTCGGCGAAGGCCTCGACGACGACACCGCCCTGCTCGCTCTCGGCGTCCCCGCCGCCAACCCGCAGACGAGAAGCCCCGAATGAGTCCACTGAAGATCACCTCCCGAGACTCTGCGACCGGTCCCGTTCTGGCGATCTTCGGCGAGCTCGATTACGCCAGCGCCGCAGGACTGCGAGACCTGATCGCCGCGACCGCCGTCCAGCCCGGCCAGCGTCTCGTCCTGGACCTCGGCGGCATGGACTTCTGCGATTCGAGCGGGGTCAGTGCCCTGATCGCCGCTCACAACCACGCCCAGGCCGCCCAGGCCCAGGCGGCACTCGCGGCCGTACCCCCCAACACCCTGCGCATCCTGAGCATCGTCGGCCTGGACCAGATCTTCCCCCTGTACCCCGACAGCGCCACGGCCACCTGCGCCTGACGGCCAACGGGCCCGGAGGCAATGGCAGTTCACCAGCGGGTTCGTCGAGCCACCTCGTGGGATCCGTGGACTCCGTAACCCTGAGGGGGGCGACAACCGTGGGCGACAAGGACGAGTGTCGACCGCAGCCAGGCCGCTACGCCTCCACGGTGTCCTTGACGAACACGAGCCCGTCCGTCGTCGCCAAGTGGGTCGGATCGAAAGGCGCGTAGCCGAACCAGGGAGAGTCGCGGGGGGTCGGCGGTGTGGTGGCGAGTGTGGCGGCGAGCCGCGGGGCGTCGACGACGCAGCGGTCCTCCGGCAGGGCGTAGAGGAGTCCTTCGACCGAGGCCGGCGCAGGGGCGTCCACGCCGTGGTGCCGGATCGTGCCGAGAGCTGTGGCCAAGAAGGCGTAGTCCTTGCCCAATTGGGCGTTCACGAGAGCCCCGGCGCTCCACCACTCCAGCAGTGCCTCGCCCATCCGCATCGAGCTCTTGTCCCGCTGGAGGTGGGAATTGTGCGCATGGGCGAGACACGGGCCGCGTTCGGAAAGGGCCGCGAGGTTCTCCGCCATCATCCGATCCCGCAGGGCGGTCAGCCTGGTCATACGGCGCGGCGAGGTGTCGGCCATCCAGGAGTGGTAGCGCAACAGACCGGTGGCGGTGCGCCCGTACAGGCGAGCTCTGTCCCAGGCTTCCCGTGAGGTCGCGCTGAGCAGGTGCGGGGTCTGTTCGTCGAAGAGCGCCACCAGGTCGTCGGCGAGGAGCCGCACCTCCTTGGCCTCGGCCGACCGTCCGACGGAGCGGGCGGGGTCCCTCATCGCGGCCGGCTCGGTCCAGGCGTCGTCGGCGCCGAGCAGGCGGTCGAGCGTTTCCTCGGTACAGGGAAGCAGGTCCCTGCTCACCTGGGCGGCCAGGAAGTGGTGCAGGGCGGTGAGCGCCTCCCGGGGGCTCGCGGCCCCGGTCATTTCGAGAGGACCGTCGATGCCGGCGAAGCGAAGCCTGTCGTGGACGGGACGGCCGTCGTTGAACGCGCGCATCCACTGGACGAGTTCGCGATTGGCGGCGCAGTCGTTGAACCACGTGTGGCTGAGCCCGTACGCCATGACGTCGTCGAGTGTGCCGGTGCCCGAGGTGACGTAGTCGTCCACGAGCAACCCCTTCATACAGTCGCTCTCGATCGCGATCGTGCGGTAGCCCTCGTGTTCGACGAGGTGTCGGAAGAGCTCGTTGCGAAGGTCGAGCAGCGTGGCCTCACCGTGGGTGGGCTCGCCGAGGGCGAGCACCCTGGGCCGGGCGGGGAGCAGCTTCATGACGGCGGTCGCGTCCGCGGCGTGGACGGTGTGCCCGATGTCGATTGCCATGCCTTCAACGGTATCGTTGAACAGCCGGTGGAAAGTTTTCCGCTGTAGTCCGCTCTATTGTCGCTCCCATGGCGCAAAAGCTTAAAATGAGCAGTCGACTACGGCCCGTGGACTTGGCGCGCGGTCACGGTCTGTCGACGCAAGCGGTCAGGAACTACGAGGGGTCCGGCATCCTTCCGCCCGCGGAGCGCACGCCCCATGGCTACCGCGTCTACACGCCTCTGCACGCGGCGGCCCTGCGTGCCTTTCTCGCGCTGGTGCCCGGCCATGGCCATGGCAGAGCCGCGTCGATCATGCAGGCGGTCAACGAGGGCGCGGCCGAGGACGCATACCGGCTGATCGACGAAAGCCACGCCCAGCTCCTCGATGACCGCGGGACCATACGGGCCGTGGAGAGCGCCCTGCGCGATCTCGAACCGACCGCGCCCGCAGCCTCCGCGGCGTCCGGGCGGACCACGGTGTCCGGGCCCGGCGGCATGTTCATCGGCCCGCTCGCGGAGCACCTCGGCATCGGCCCGGCAACCCTGCGCACGTGGGAGGAGGCCGGTCTGGTCCACCCGCACCGTGACCCGCTGACCGGGTACCGCGTCTACGACGAGTCGGCCGTACGGGACGCCCGCATGACCCAGCAACTCCGGCGCGCCGGCTACCTGTTGGAGCAGATCGCCCCTCTGATCACCCACGTACGCACGGCAGGCGGCACGGAACCACTGGAGGCCGCGCTGACCGAGTGGCGCGACCGGTTGTCGGCGCGAGGACGGGCGATGCTGCGGGGGGCCGCGGAGCTGGACGCGTACCTTCGCAGCCGCGGCTGAGAGCCCACCCGCCTCCCTCCGAAGGGGCGCCCGGCTGCGGGAGGCGACTCGTACCGCATGGCCTCAGTGGAATGCCGCGGAATCCGTGTGTGGCTCGGCCGGCCACCCGCAGGGGCGTTCCCCACGCGCCGACCCGGCGCCCACCCCGGGCGGTCCGGCTTCCCGGCGCTCGCGATGCGGCCCGCGACTCCGAGGCCGCTGACGGGCGGGCGGTCCCCGTACGGTCGTTGCGCCTGCGCCCTCGGTACTTTGACGAAATTAAGTACGCCCCAAAACGCCTTCCCCGCAAGGAAGTTGATGCATACGGTCGCCCTTGTCAGTCGACAGGACAATGTCAAGGAGGGACAGCATGAACTCCAACCTTCGGGCCGCGGCCGCTACGGCCGCACTCGTCACCGGGCTGCTCGCCGCCGGCGGCGTGGCCAACGCCGCGGAGAGAACCGACGCACAGAACCTCTCGGCACACATCCAGAAAGCCGTCCTCGCCGAGCAGCAGCTCGGCTCAACCACCGGAGGCCCGATCCTCGGCCTCATCCTGACCGCCCCCGACGGCGCAGAGACCGCGTCCTCCTGACGCCGCGGAGGCGCGCACCGTGGACCGTCAAGGTGAAGACCACATCAGATGGTGCCCGAGCGGGGACGCCCACCGTCCGGAATCCGTAGTCCTCGGCGTCAGGTCGGGAGAGAACGGCCAGGTCGTCTATCTGGACCAACCCGTGCCGGCGGCGGACGCGCTGTCCGGCATCCCCGAGGGCATCGCACCCCACCGGGTGCTCCGGTTCGCATCGCACTGCACGTCCGCCTGTGCGAACCGGGTGGGCGACGACTGCACTCTGATCCAGCGCATCCAGGCCCTGCCGTCACCGCGCGACACGGGCACCGTGCCGCGGTGCCACCTCCGTCCGCACTGCACATGGTGGAGCCAGACGGGAGTCGACGCCTGCCACCGCTGCCCCGGCCTCACCACGCTCAACTCCGCCGACGACGAACTCGCCGCGCTGGTGGCCGACCCGGTCACGACGATCGAGCAGGTGGAGAACTGGATCGCCGAGGCCGAGTAAGACCTTGTGGGCCGATGAGCCTGCCCCGCCTGGCGCCGAAGGGCGCAAGCGGGGCAGGTCAGTTGACGACCGGCGTCGCCGCGCGCACCACCCGCGTCGCCGGTGACACCGAGAGACGTACGATGCTGCCCGGCGCGACCGCCGGTGCGCCGCGCGGCAGTGCCCACGCGATCGTGCGGTCGCCGTCGCCCGTGTCCAGCGCGAGGAACCGGGGCGCCGACTTGCGCCTGCGGGGCTCCATGCGCAGTACCTCACCGGTGACAGTGTGCGCCGTGCGGCACTCCAGGACGGCGAGCACCACGTAGTACACGGTCAGTGCGGCGAAGCCCGCGATGACCACCATCTCCAGCGGCAGCGGCCCGTCCATCGTGTCGAAGGGCCAGACGGAACGCCATCCCATGAAATTGCCGGGCATCATCGCGACGAAGCCCACGAGCAGCATCCAGCGGTTGAAGCGGCCGGCCACGAGCACGCCGAGCAGGGCGACGCCCACCCATCCCGCGCTCAGTATCAGTCCGGGGCGGCGCAACGAGTGCTCGGTTCCGGGACTGTGCGTCACCGCCCAGTCGGGCTGGCGCAGGGTCGCGAAGAGGTAGAGGCCCCCGGCCACCACGGCTGCGGCGCAGGCCAGTTGGATCAGGTCGGCCGTTTTGGCGCCGAACCCCGGGCGCACCCGCGGATAGCGGATCCGCACCGGACGCCACGTGCCGCCGTAGGACGACCAGACGCGACGCTTGTCGCCCGCGTCGAAGCCGAGCAGACGCCCGGCGCGGCTGGTGACGCCGAGCGCGGCGCCATAACCGAGGTAGCGGTCCCACACGGTGACGGCCGCCGGCGGCAGCTGCGCGAACTCCTCGTGTGCGTTGAGCCAGGACTCGACACCTGCCCAGTGACCCGCACGTTCGAGACCCTGCCGGGTCGCCCGCTCCCCGAGCGCCCGCTTCAGCAGCCACGCCAGGACGATCGCCGGCAGGCAGCCGAGGAAGACGGCGGCCCGTATGCCGTGGCCGCCGGCTACGACGGCGACAGTGAACGGCACACCGGTGCCGAGGAGCGTCACCGAGAGCGCCCCGCCGAGGAGCCGCCCGAACCGCGGGCGCGACAACCCCCGCTCCCGTGCCTCGGTGACGATCTCCTGACGCAGCTCGCTGTTCCAGGACTTGGCGCGCTCTTCGGCGCGGAAGGCGATGGCCCCGATCGGGGCACCCGTCGCGCCGGCCTGCTCGACGACTCGGTGCAGGACACGGCGCTCATACGGGGTGAGGTCGCCGGGGTCCTTGCCGGTGAGGTGCACCGTGCTGCGGGCCGGGTCGTCGTCGGGCTGCCGCACCTCGATGTGACCACGGGCCGCGAGGTCGAGCAGAGTGGCCGCGGCGGCGCGGTCCACGGAACGCCAACGGTTGGCCAGCAACGCGACGACGGCCGGGGATTCGGGATCCTGCCCGAACTCCTGCGTGGCGGGGCCGGCGACGACGGCACCGTTGCGGGTGGCCGCCAGAGCGAGGCCGAACAGCGTGAGCCACAGGGCGATCAGCCCGGCGCCGCTCCAGTACATCTCCGCTTCGAACGTCACGCGAACTTCACCTGCACCGGCGCCTGCGCGGCGGCCCCCGCCTCGAAGTACTCCCTGCGGGCGTGGGCGCCGCCCAGGCCGGCCACCACATTGCCCGGGAAGCTCTCCAGAGCGCTGTGGTAGCTCTGTACGGCGCTGTTGTAGAACTGCCGCGCATAAGCGATCTTGTCTTCCGCGGTGGTCAGTTCATCCTGCAGCTTCGCGAAGTGCCGGTCGGCCTTCAGCTGCGGGTAGCTCTCGCCCAACGCGATGAGCCTGCCCAGCGATGCGCTCAGCGCGTCCTCCGCGGCCGCCTTGTCCATCACCCCGAGGTCGTTGCCGACCGCAACGCCGCGCGCGGCGACCACGGCTTCGAAAGTGGCCCGCTCGTGCGCCGCGTACCCACGCGCACCTTCGACGAGGTTCGGTATCAGTTCATGACGCCGCTTCAGCTGGACGTCGATCTGCGCCCAGGACGCCTGCGTCTGGTTCCGCAGCCGCACCAGCCTGTTGTACGTACGGACCACCCACCACACCAGCGCGATGACCAGCACGGCGATGACCGCACCCACGATGACACCCACAGTGTCGCCCCCCAAGAAAAAAGACTCATGACTCGACCCCCCGGTCGAACCTGGTGATCTTAAGCCGCGCTGGGCCGAGCCGTCGCCACAGTTGGCGCGCGCTTACGCGGGGGACGCCGGCAACAAGTCGCCCCCGCCGGTGAACCGACGGGTCTCTGCGGCCCTCCTGCAGAACAAAGGGAAGCCGGCCACGCCCCGAAGGGAGCATGACCGGCGTCCACCACTGGGCCGCATCTGATTCAAGTACGGGTAAACCAGGTGCTGTTATTGAAATCGCCGGAAAGCCGGGGTGAATGACGATTCGAACGTGCCCCGTCGACGTCCACTCCGGTCCGGCATTCCATGGCCCGAATCAGAGAATTTCGATGGAGTTCACCTTCGGTGGACGGTTCGGGAAGGTGATGTCGTGCCATCGGTCGATCCTCACCGAGTCGCCGTTGGCGTCGAAGTAGATCAGGTCGTTGTTGCCCGTGGAGATCCTGTCGACCCACCATCCGCCGAAGTCGGTCCGGCCCTTGTTGGCGTAGCAGTCGACGCTCTGACGTCCACCACTGTGGGACCAGATCTTCAGGAAGTTCTCGCCACCACGGCACTCCACGTGATCGATGGCGAAGGCGTTGCCGGTGGGCATCACGACGGTGAACGCGGCAGCCGCGGCCACCGCGACGGTCGCCGAACGCACGATCCTCTTCGTTTTCGAGACCACAATTCTCTCCTTAATCCGCATGACGAACCGGGAGCCGGCGACACAGCGACAAGGACTCGCGGCGTGCCGGACAGGCACCACGAATAGCCCGAGTGAAGCGGCCTTCGTGCTGCTCTGTTGTGCGCTTGCACGGCAACGATCCTGTAAAGCTGATGTACATGGCAATCGCTTGAGAAGTACCCGGCTGGAATGTGCCTCCCAATGTCCAGATCGGGATCGCTGGATCGTGTTGTTCGGGTCGCTCTCGAAAGTCTCGGGGTAGTGCTTGTTTTCGGACGCGGTCGAAGCCGCCCCGATGCCGACCCGATGCCGGCACGGAGCGCGCCTGTCGCCCGGCCCGCATACGAAGGGCCGGCGCCCCGAACTCGCCGGATTCGGCGTCGTCCTGCTCACGGCCGCGCTGCTGGGGCCGGCCGTCGAGGGCGCCGGCTTCGCCGTAGTCCACCGCGAAGATCACCGCGTTGGCGCGCTGTTCGGCCGGCAGTCCGGTCCACACCTGCCGTACGGTCGGCGTCAGCACCAGCTCCGGGGAATCCCTGAGCCGGCCCCAACTCGTCGGCAGGGGCGCGGGCAATCCGCGGGCGACGACTGTGGTGGCCATAGCCGCCGGCCACGCTCCGGGCTCGACGCTGGGGCGCGAACGCCCTCGAACCGGCGGCGGACCGCACCCCACCTCAGTGGGCCTGCGGACCGCCTACGTGTTCCGGCGCGTCGGCGCCCCACCCTGGGAATGCGCCAACTTCACCTGGCGGGTGAGCAGCCTGTCGGAACTGTCCGCCGAGCTGATGCCGGCCTGCGGGCCGCCTGCCATCCCTCAGGCCATCAGCAGCAGCCGCGTGTTCGGGACGAGCTTGCGGTTCACGCTGGTGCTCTGCACGAAGATCGTGAAGTCGTAGTTGTGATCGGCCCTGACGCGGACCTCGGTGTCGGGCAGGCCGAGCAGGGCGCGCGCCTGCGGTCCCGTGAACACCCGGTCCGTCTTCTTCTCCAGCACCGCGATCTGCTTCCGCGCCTGGATCTTCTCCGGCTTGCTCAACTGGTAGAAAGCGCAGCCGGTTTGGTACGTGTGCCCGCATTCGACGACCCACTCCCGTATCGCCGCGTCGCGAGCCACCGGAAGCAGCCGGTACTTCGACGGCTCGACCGGGGTGAGGCCCGCTGCCTCGATGGTGTCCTTGTTCACGGCGTCGGCCCCCGTCGAGAACACGGCCCGCGAACCCCGGATGCCCTGGGTACGGCCCACCATGAACTTCTCGGTCGCCTGCTGGATGACCTGTCCGGCCTCCTCCAGACCCTGGGTGCTTGTGGCGTCCCAGATGGCGATGTTGTCCTTCGGGAAGCCGCACTGCATGGCTTCGCGCTTGCCCATCTGGTCCGGCACGAGCACGGCGAGTGTCCAGTTGTCCTGCTGCCTCGCGATCAACTGCGCTACGGCCTGCGCCAGTTCACGGGGGTTGTCGCCCGGTGCGTCCGGGCAGCGGTGGCTCGCGTTCTCCTGGCCGTCGGTCAGGACGAACGTCAGGAAGCTGTGGTCGCCGTAGAGCTGCGCCGTCTGCGCGAGCTCCGCCTGCGACTTCAGCGTCGCCGCAAGGAGTGCCGTCATCCCGCCGGGCCGGTAGAGCTCTTTCAGGGACGGCATCCGCAGCACGTCCTTGTCGTAGACGGCGCACTCCACCGTGTCGGCGAACACGTACACCGTGACGCGGGTCTCCTGGTCCAACTCCTGTGATCGGCGGGCCAGATACGCGATCTGCTGGTCGGCGACCTCGACGACCTTGCGGCTCAGGTGCGACATGGACGAACTCGCGTCCAACACGAGAGCAACGTGATTGATGTAGTTCTGGACTCCGGACATGGCCATCCCCCTCGTTCGGCTCGATGTATCGATCGTCCCACCCACCACTGACAATCGATCTTGGGTCGAGGCCGGCCGGGGACTCCGGGAGAGGAAGAGGGTCGTGTGTCGGTTTCAGGGGGAGCGGCGGTCTGGCCCGGTGGTCAGCGTTCGCGTTCTTCCTCGTCCGGCAGCCGCATCATCTGCCGGGCCCGGCTCCGCACACGGCGCACCCGCGGGAAGCGCTGCCGCTGTCGCCGGGACTGCTGGTCGAGCTCCTCCACCAGGCGCTGCGAGCGCTTCTCCACATCGAGCTCGTTGAGGATCCGGTCGACCTCGGCCAGCAGCGCACCGTGCAGCTGCCACTGCCGCGGGTGGCGCTGCACCTGAGCGAGGAACAGGTCGGCCACCCGGTCGCGGCTGACCCGACCGGCCGTCAGCTCGGCGGCCAGCCGCTCCTCCGCCTTCTCGGCGTTGCTGCTGACCTGAGTGGTGATCAGCACCGCGAAACTCTCGATCGCCCGGGCAAGGTGGTCGAACACATCCCGCAGAGCGAGGCCGACGTCCGGCTCGAAGAGGTGCTCCTCGGTACGTTCCTTCGCGAGGTCGGTGAGCGAGCGGCACACGACGCGTAGCACCACGGCCGAGATCTCCAGGGTGTCGAGCCCGGTACGCAGGACCACCCGCGAAAGGAGCCCCTCCCTGACGCGCGGGTTGAGCCGGAGGCTGTCCTCCGCCTGCCGCAGGGAGGCGTCCACCTGGGCGATGTCGTGATCGAGCCGGCGCGCCTCGTGGAGGCGGGCCGCCGCCTGGGCCACCGGCGTGTGGCCGCCGACCTCGTCACCGAGGTCGCGGAGGAGACGCCGCATCCGCGCGGCGAGCTCTTCGATGGCCCCGCCGGCCGATTCCACCCACACGGGTGGGGCCAGCAGCATGTTGAAGAGCATGCCGACACCCGCGCCGATCAACGTCTCCAGGACGCGGTCCCACGCCGTCGCCGACACCCGGGTCACCCCCAGGACGAGCATCGCGCTGATCGCCACCTCGGGGACGAACTCGCCGACCTTGACGAAACGCCCCACCACGAGCGCCGCCAGGATGATCAGTCCAAGGCTCCACCAGGTAAGACCGACCAGAGAGCTGAACCCAACGGCGAGCAGCACGCCCACGACGACGGAGTTCACCCTGCGTACGGCCGTGACCAAGGTGGTGTAGAGGGTGACCTGCACCACGAGCAGCGCCGTCAAGGGTGCGGTCAGGGGCGCCGGTTCGCTGCTCAGGTGGAGGGCCACCACATAGGAGATGACCGCGGCCGCCGTGGAACGCAGTGTCTGCACCACAGCCGGTTCACGGCGGCGGCGCGCGAAATCAAGCAGAGGCTGACTGAACTCCCGCACCATCCACCCCTTCCCTTTCAGCGGGATTCACACACGGAGACGCACCCGGGCGAACGAAATGGGTCAAATTTAGCAATAGTGGTAATTCGGTCAAGCAATGCGCAAAGAGGTACGAGAAGGCCTGTTGGGTCTCCGTCTCTCCCGGGGTGAGAGGGTGGCTCCCGCGGTCCTGCGCGCTGCGGAACACGTCGTTGAAACGTCGTTGAAACAGGGAGGAGTGCGGGGATTTTTTTGGGGGTAAGCGCAGAAGGTATTGGTGGCGCTTCGGCAGTGAGGCGAGCTGGATGAATCTGGTGGGACAGGACGAGGGGCAGCGGGCACTCGCGGGCCGTGTGAACGGCGCGATGTCCGTTTCCGCCGTGCTGCTGGGCAGCGAGGACATCGCCACGGCCCGGGGTATGGCACGGGACTTTTTGACGTCCCTGCAGTCCGAGCACGGGCTGCCGGTGTGGAAGCGCACCATGGGCACGGTTCAGCTGGTCGTCAGCGAGCTGGTGACCAATGCCCGCAAATACGCTCCCGGGCCGTGTCTGCTGACCCTGGAGGTCAACGACGGCGCGGTGGAGGTGACGGTGTGGGACAGCAGCACGACGCTGCCGCTGGTACTCGCGCCTGATCCGAGCAGGGTGGGTCAGCACGGCCTGGAGATCGTCATGGCGGTGTGCCGCAGCTTCGAGGTGCACCGCGAGCCGGTGGGCAAGCGGATCAAGACCGCCATCGCCCTGGCCGACGAACCGGACGGCCGCCGGCCGGTGTGACCAAGGGCGCGCGGAGCAGGCGTACGAACCCGCGGCGCGGCCATGTTGAGCCCGGTGTTCCGGGGCAGACGGATACGGACAAGGCCGGCCGGCGTACGGAGGAGCAGTGGCGAAGGACTCATCCCTGAGGGCCGTCGGATGGGCGCGCTCCCTTCCGCTGAACAGCAGCGTGAAGGAGGCGAGGGACTGGACACGGGCCCATCTGCGCACCCTGGAGTGGGCTCACCAGGAACCGGATGTGACGGACGCGGTGCTCCTGACCGTGTCCGAACTCGTCACCAACGCCCATGTGCACGCCCATAGCGCGGCCCAGTTGATTCTCACCTGGGACGAGCAGTGTCTGCATGTGACGGTGCACGACGCATCGCCCCGGCTTCCCGAGCCCCGTGGTCCCGACCGCGAGGCCCTTGGAGGGCGCGGCCTGCTCCTGATCGACGCCTTGGCCGACGAGTGGCACGCCTACCCCTGCCCCCGCGGCAAGAACGTCACCGCCTGCTTCCAGCCGCCCTCCGTCGCCGACGCCGACCCGGAGACACAGGTGACCGCCTGATCACAGCCTCGGCGTGGGGCCCCGGGTCGCACGGTTCGGGGACTCACAGCTCCAGGAGGGGTTCCAGGGCGCGTAGTTGACGGCGGATGTCGTCCAGTGGCTCGGTGTGCTCGCGGTGCAGGACCAGGTAGATGAAGATGCCGCCCTCGCGCAGATGCGGCAGGGGCCGGATCACGTGTAATTCGGTGGCGAGTGTGATGAGGATGTCCTCGACGCTGTCCGGGGTGTAGCCGAGGAGTTCCAGGGTGTAGAGCTTGGCCCGCATGACGTCGCTGTCCCCGTACGCGACCTTCTCCATGTCGAGACCGCTGCCTCGGTCGAGCGAGCCCAGAACACTGCGCTGCTGGAAATCGACGATGGCGACGCCGGTGGCGCCGCCGATCGCGAGCGCCTTCTCCAGAGCGTTGTCGACGCTGTCCATCCGTGTACGTCTTCCTTTGAGGAGGCGCGTCCTGGCGGTGACTTCGCGGAGGGGCGGAAGCTGACCGGGGCGTGCCTGGGATATGGAGGTGCGCGGTTCCCTGCGCCCGCAGGCACGAGCCCGGCCAGCACCTGCCGCCTACCCGGGATACGGGCCTGCATGGCGTTTCTCGGGACCGATGCCCGCGAGATCGAGCCACTGTTTTCGCGAGCCGGAGGTCGAAGGGGGAGGGGAGGGGAGGGGAGGCGGGGCGGGGGGCGCAGCGACAGGGCTGGACCCGTCGGGGTCCAGCCCTGCGTGGCTTCCGGCGGCGCTACCAGCGGTACCAGCGACCGCTTCCGCCGCGGGGTCGTGCGACGAACCCGATGAGCCACACGGCCAGGACCACGATGGCTATCCACCACAGTGCCTTCAGGGCGAACCCGGCGCCGAACAGGATGAGGGCGAGCAGGAGAACGAGCAGCAGGGGAACCATGGCTATCAACCTCCGGTCCGCCGTGTGCCCCGGCAGCAACCCGCCACACCGGGGAATGTGCCGGATTGGGATGCGCTTTTCCGGGAGTCCGCACAGGACTTCGAGCCGGGGCTTGCATCCGTCCGGCTCCCCGTACGACACTCCTGTAACTTAGGTGCCTCGGTACCTCTCAACTCAACGACAGAGCCGCATGCCGCCCGTGCATCAAGTGGCGCCTTCCGTAAGGGAGTTGTCCGAGGGGCGTTCCTCCCGCGATGGAGCAGTTGGGGGGAGGGCAAAGGCAACGATTGCGTTCGCGACGTAAACCGTGCGGATGCGCCGGAAGGAAAGCGTGTGAGCCGGATATCGGCACGGGGATTCGCGGTGGCGTCCGCGACCGCGGTCACCACCGTTGGCGCCGTCGTCGGCGTTGCCGCAGGCGGCCCCGCGGCCGCCTCGAACGACTCGATCGAGGCGACCGCCGCCGACTCGACGCTGCTCGCCGACCTACCCGCAGGGCAGCAGGCGCAGGTGCAAACCGCGTCCCTTGCCCAGCAGGCTGACGCCCAGTCGGCGCAGGCCAGCGCCGCCGCGAAGAAGTCGGCCGAGGAAGCCGCTCGCATCAAGGCGGCGCAGGACGCGAGGACGAAGAAGGACGCCGCCCTCAAGGACAAGGCGAGCAAGGACAAGGCCGACAAGGACGCGAAGGATGCGAAGGCCCGCGACCTGGAGACCCAGGCCGCCAGCCGCGCCGAGAGCCGCAGCACCTTCAAGGTCCAGAGTTCGTACTCGGTCTCCGATGTGCAGGCGATCGCCCGTCAGATCGTGCCCGGCGACCAGTTCCAGTGCTTCAGCAACATCGTGAACAAGGAGTCGAGCTGGAACTACACCGCCAGCAACGGCTCCGCCTACGGTCTCGTCCAGGCCCTGCCGGGCTCCAAGATGAGCTCGGCCGGCTCCGACTGGCAGACCAACCCGGCCACGCAGATCAAATGGGGCCTCAACTACATGAACGGACGCTACGGGAGCCCGTGCGGCGCCTGGTCGTTCTGGATGACCCATCACTCGTACTAGGCAGTCTCCTCCGGCTCGGGCGCAGCGTCGCCGGGGCGGTCAGCGGGCGCTGCCGAGGTCTCGGTCGGCGTTGCTGCCCTGGAGCATGAGAGTGGTTTCCTCGATGCGGCGGAACCGGCCCTCGGGGGTGAGGTCGGCGAAGACGTACACCTCCATGGAGACCGTGGCGCCGTCGGTCTTGGTGACGTGGCAGGTGTGCCGGTCGGCGTACTTGTCGCCGTCGTACAGCTCCTCGTGGACCTCCACACGGCCGTCGGCGACGATGCCCCGCAGGTGGCCGATGTGGTCGAGGAACCCGGCGCGGTCGGCCCACTCGCCGTCGGTGCGCTGGCGGTAGTCGGGGGAGAAGTGCCGGTCGGCCGCCTCGGCCAGGGTGATGTCCCGGTTGAAGAGAAGGTCGTTGAGAGCGGCTTCGATACCGGTGCGCGACATGGTGAGGTCCTTTTCGTGGGTGCTGAAGTTGGTGGGCGCTGAAGGCAGGGAAGAGAGAGCGAGCCAGTGATGCGTGCGCTGCGCACGCTTCGCTCGCACTGTAGCACCGGATGTGTGCGCCACGCACGCTATGAGGGTGAACTCCGCCCGGCCTCCGGACCAAGGCGCCCGGGATACGTGTGCTACGCATCTCCGACCGAAACAACTTGGCCGGATCGCTCGGCTGACGCATGTTCGGATATGGCCATACTCGGGCCTGGGCGATCCGACCCGATCCCTCTGTCCCGGAGGCCGCTGATGTCGCAGACCGGTGTTTCCGCAAGCACTGTGCTCAACGCCTGGCTGTCAGGCGCCGATAGCGCGTACGGCCAGCTCAACCCCGCAGGCCCGCTCTACGTCGGCGGCGCCGCCGCCGAGGCCGCGCTCACCGACCCGAGCGACTCCCTCTACGGCTTCTGCTCCAGCCCGAGCGGTTCGCACGGGAGCTGGTGCTGCTGACCGTCGCAGGCACCCCGGGCCCCTTGTGGAACGACGTCCCACAAGGGGCCCGCTACGTGACCGGCCGCCCGCCACGCGGGCTCCTCCAGGGCGCCGAGCGGCGCCGACTCCCGCCGAGACAGGGACGGTTGACGGTGAGCGGAACCAGGTCTTCGACGACGGACGACACGGAACACTTCACCCGGCCCGTACGCGCCATCGCCCGCCCCTGGCGGGACGAACTCGCCCGGCGGCTGGCCGCGGTGAGGACACTGGGGCAGCAGGAGAGGGACGTACTCCTGCAGGCGGGCCACCAAGCGCTCCTCCGCTCACTGCACGCCAAACTGTCCCGCCTGTTCCTCATCGAACTCCACGCGCTGCGCCTGGCCGAAACGGGTGCGGACAGCGTGCCAGGAGCAGACGCCCGCACGGCGGCCTGGGACGCGTTCATCGAGCAGGCGAGCGAGGACGGCTACCTCGGCCGGATCGCCGACCGGTACCCGACCGTGGGCGCGCGCGTCGCGTCCGTGGCGCGGCTCTCGGTGGCGGCCACGGCGGGCTTCGCGGAGCGGCTGGCCGCGGACCGCGCCCTGCTGAGCCCGCTCCCCGGCGCCCCCGCTGGGGAGTTGCGGGCCATCACCTTCGGAGCGGGCGATTCCCATCAGGGCGGACTCACCGTCAGCCGGGCCGACTTCGTCGGCGGGACCGTGATGTACAAACCCCGGCCGTCCGAAGCCGACGTGGCGCTCGGCGCGTTCCTGGACGACGTGTTCGACGGCCTGCCCGGCGCCCCCGCGCCCGGTCAACGCATCCGCGTGCCCAGGACACTGGCCCGCGACGGCTACGGCTGGGCCGAGTTCATCCAGCACCGCTACTGCACGGACGAAGCCGAACTCGCCGTCTTCTACCGCAACCTCGGGCACTGGCTGGCCGTGCTCCGCTTCACCGGCGGCACCGACATGCACGCCGAGAACATGATCGCCGCAGGGTCCGTGCCGGTGATCGTGGACGCCGAGACACTCTTCGACGCCCCCGCTCCCTTCCCGCCCGGCGGCCGGGGCGACGCCGTGGACGTGGCGGCCGCGGCCATCCGCCGCACCGTGCTGCGCACCGGACTCCTGCCCGTACGCGGCACCGGCTTCGCGCTCGGCGGCGTCGACATCTCCGGAATCGGCGCCCTGCCCGGCCAGCAGCCGCTTATCCCGCACCCCGTGATCGCCGACGGCGGCACCAACGCGGCACGCTTCGAGGTGGACCTGGTGGCCATGCCCGCCGCGGGCAACCATCCCGCGGCCACGCCCGCCCTGAGCACCTACTGGGACCGCGTCCTTTCCGGGTTCCGCGACATGACCGCGCATCTGCGCCGCCCCGGGACCGACCCGTACCGCCTGCTGCGCCGCTTCGAGGGCGCCCGGGCCCGGCGGATCCTGCGCCCGACCCAGGCGTACGTCGACATCGGCCGCATGCTGTGGCACCCGGCCTCCCTGCACGACGAGGCCGCAGCGGTCGAGCGCGCCGGGGACATCCTGCGGCGCAACGCCGACGTTCTGCCCGGCGCGCCGACCGACCGCGCAGCCATCGACGGCGAGATCGCCGACCTGCTCATCGGCGACGTGCCGATGTTCGGCTTCACCGTGGACGCGGACGCCGTGCGCGCCACCATCGAGGACTGGCGCACCGCCGACCTGGCCCTTGAGGAGGCGGTGATCCAGGACGCGCTGGTGGGCGCCTACCTCAACGAGCGTTCGCTGCCCACCCGGGTGCAGGCCGCCGCCGTCGACCCGCACGCCCGCGACCGCGAGCGCCGCCGGCGCGCGCTCGCCGCCCAGATGGTGCGCCGGCTGTGCGACGGCGCGGTACGCGGCGAGGACGCCACGGCCACCTGGATCAGCCCCGTCTTCACCCCCGCCGGCTGGTCGATCAGGGTACTGCCCGCCGACCTCTACACCGGCCAGGGCGGCGTGACGCTCACCCTCGCCGAGTACGCGAGCGAAGTACGGGCCGGGCGCGCGGACCATGTGCCGGGCGTGGACGAGACGTTCGAGGGCGCCCTGCGGGTGCTCATGGCCACGGAGGACCGGACACCCACACCGTCGGCCGGAGCCTTCAGCGGCGCCGCCTCACAGGTGTGGACATGGCTGGCGCTCCACCGCGTACTGAGCGAGGACTGGCTGGTGCGGCGGGCCTGCGAGCGTGCCGCGCTGCTCACGGAGGGGCCACTGGTCGAGGACGACGCGGAAGTGGACCTCCTCAACGGGACGGCCGGTGCGATCGTGCCCCTGCTCGACCTGGCCGCCGCCACCGGGCAGGACCGCTGGCTCGGCGCCGCCGCCCACATCGGCCGCCGCCTCGCCGGGCTCGCGGTGACCGACGCCGCGGGCGCCCGTTGGCCGACCCGCCTCAACCCGGAGGGCATCGGCGGCTTCGCGCACGGCGCCACCGGCATCGGCTGGGCGCTGAGCCGGCTCGCCCTCACCGACGCGGGCTCCGCGGCCGACCGGCACGACTGGAGCCGTCTCGCCGAGCGGGCCTTCGCCTACCAGGAGTCGCTCTACCGACCCGATGACAGCAACTGGCTCGATGTGCGCATCGGCGCCGAGGAGGACTTCTTCACCAGCTGGTGCCATGGCAGCGCGGGCATCGGCATCGGCATGCTCGACCTCCACCAGCGCACCGGCGACCCCGCCCACCTCGACATGGCCCGACGGGCCGCCGACGCCTGCGCGGCGGAAGGCTTCGGGTGGAGCCACACCCTGTGCCACGGCGACCTTGGCTCCTGGGAGTTCCTGACCTCCATGAAGTACGGCGACCCCGCCGACCTCGACGCCGAGATCCTCACCGGCCTCGAACAGCGCGGCCCGGTCGGCGGCCTGGCCCGCGAGGCGTTCTCGCCGAGCCTCATGTCCGGCCTCGCCGGAGTCCTCCACACCCTCCTGCGCATGCACCCCGCGGCCCGCCTCCCCAACCCCCTCCTCCTCGACTGACCACTCCCCTCCGCCTCGGGTCCGCCTCGGGTCCGCCTCGGGTCCGCCTCGGGCCGGCTCCACGCGGGGTCTCCCGATGCGTATGGTGGGGAGATGGACACGGTGGTGCGTGCTGTCACGCTCAACATCTGGGGGCGGGGCTCTGTCTGGTGGCGCCGCCTGCCGCTTGTCCGGGCCGAACTCGCCCGTCTCACGCCCGACATCGTGGGCCTGCAAGAGGTGTGGCGCAAAGGGTCGCGGTGCCAGGCGGAGCAGATCGCCGACGCCCTGGGCTACCACGTCACGTACGCACCGGCCGCCACGCGGCGCAACCGTGCCGTCCAGGGCAACGCCCTGCTCAGCCGGGAGCCCGTCACACGCTACGAGGTGCTCCCGCTGCCCACCCCGGCCGGCGTCGAGCCCCGGTCGGTGCTGCGCGCGGAGGTCGGCTCGACGACCGTACTCGTCACCCATCTGACCTGGGAGTGGGAGCACACGCAGATCCGGCAGCGGCAGGTGCGGTCTCTGGCGGAGCTCGCGTCGGGAAGCGAGCGGCGGGACGTCGTGGTCCTGGCCGACCTCAACGCGGCTCCGGACACCGAGGAGATCCGGTGGCTGACCGGCCGGCTCACGGACGCGTGGGCGTCCGCGGGCGCCGGACCGGGCCATACCTTCACGCCCGCCAACGGGTTCGCCCGCAAAGACCGCGAACCCGCGCGGCGCATCGACTTCGTCCTCACCGACGGACTGCGGGCGGAACGCGCCGAGTTGGCGTTCACCACACCGGTGCGCACGGGCCGACGGACGGTGTGGCCGTCCGACCACTTCGGAGTGGTCTGCGATCTCACCTCGCAGCCGCGCCCGTTGTAGTCAGTCGGCCGAACCGACCGCCTGTGCAGGCCAGTTGGGAGGCTCAGCCGAGCTGGAACTTCTGGGCCCCGCTGCCGTTGCAGTCCCAGATCTGGAGCCGGGTGCCGTTGGCGGTCGCGCCGCTCGGGGAGTCGAGGCACCGGCCGGACTGCGGGTTGAAGAAGGAGCCGTCCGAGCGGGCCACCCAGTTCTGACCGCCGACGCCGTTGCAGTCCCACAGCTCGACCTTGGTGCCGCCGGCCGTGCCGTTGCCGTTGATGTCCAGGCAGCGCCCCAGGGTGCGCAGCGTTCCGTCGGCGAGGTGCGCCCAGTGCTGGTCCTCGGCGTACTTCTGGCAGGCCCACAGCTGCACCGCGGCACCGGCGGTCCCGGTGTCGTCGGCCGCCACGTCCACGCAGGTGCCGCCGGGACCGGTGAACTTCCGCTGGTCGCCGTTGGGTTCGTCGGTCTGGCCCGTGTATCCGACGGAGGTGATGTCGGCCTGTACGGCGTCCTCCGTGGAGCCGGTGGGATAGCCGGCGACCATCACACCCTCGAAGAAGGTGCCGCGGTTCCAGTTGCTGTTGTCACCGCCGGTGCCCAGGATGATGCCGCCTTCCTGCTGCATCGGCTGATACCCGCCGCGGTTGGGCAGCGCGCCCTCCCACCAGGTCGACAGGGCGCCCGACTGGGCGTTGCCGCCCTTGAGCGCGTACGTGGTCCGGCCGTTGTTCTTGAGCACCGCGGTGACGTACGCGGTGCCGTTGCCCAGGTTGACGGTGTTGGAGCCGTTGGCCCCCTGGAACATGCCGTTCTCCAGGTCGGCCTCCACCCAGGGCCCCGATCCGGTGCAAGGAGCGAAGTAGCAGGTGGTGGCGATGGACACGGCGTCCATGTGGCCGTTGCCGGTGTCGGCGGGGGTGCGCTCCGCGTTGCCGTAGTCGAAGCAGCAGGCGGAGCCCACGTGGGTGCCGCTGGCGACCATGTAGGCGCCCTCGGCCTGGCCGTTGACGGCGGTGCCCGACGCCTGGCCGCTGGAGCGGTAGCCGACGCCGGGCGAGATCCAGATGCCGTACACCTTGTGTCCGCCTGCCGTCACCGCGATCTCGGAGGCGTCGGCGCCCCGGTCGGCCCCCATGCCCGCGGTGCCCGCGGGACCGGGCAGGAGGTCGTTGTGGCGCGCGGTCTGGTCGTAGACCTTGCTGATCGAGCAGGTGGTGGCGCGGCAGAAGGCGTCCTGGGCGGCGGCGTTGGCGTATCCGCCGGGGGACAGGAGCCCGATGTCCGATACGGCCCCGTCGGAGGCCCGCTTCACCTGGTACAGGGCGCCGTTGTAGGAGCCGATGAGGGCACGGGTTGTGCTGTGCGCCGCGACGCACGGGGTGCCGGCGCTGCCGTAGATGTCGCACGGTAAGGAAGGCGCGGCCTGTGACGCGGCGGGCAGCGCGAGGAGCGTGCCCAGCACGACGGACAGGACGGCGAGGACGGAGAGCACGGCCCGCCACGCGCGGGCGCGACGGTCGTTGTCCGGGGCGTGCGGCTGCGGCCGGGCGGGCGAGAGAGGCGTTCTGCGCATGCGGTGCTCCTGAGGGGATGAGGGGGCCTCAAAAGGTTGGCGTGACACGCGAGTTGCCAGGGTGCGGCAGGGTTGGAACGTAGACCCGCTGTTTGGTTTCGTCAATGTTTGTTGCTTCGAAGTGCTGGTACTTGAGAGAAGATTTGGGAATTCCGGCCGTTCGGCCGCCGGTCGCTTCTGTCCCGCGGCGCGCGTCCCTGTACCAGCTCCTCCGCGAACCCGCCAGCGGGCGGGGGCCGGTGCGCCGACGAGGCTCGTGTCCGGGTAGAAGTGGCCGCTTGGCCGTTTGGTCGTGGGCCCCAGGGGTTAACCGGTTCCCATGCGATTCCTGTCAGCGAAGTCGGTGCCGGCCGGGGCGGGCTCCCCGGGACGAGGCCATGGGGAAGGGTGTGATGTCACGTTGCAGTCCCTGCTCAAGGCGCTGGACTCGCTCGGCGAACTCAAGCAGCTGGACAGGATCATCGGCCCGTTGCAGAAGGCCGTACGGGCGGCGCCTCTGGGGCCGTACCGTGCCGTTCTCCAGGGCCGCCCGATCGGGCATCCGCTCCACCCCGTGCTGGTCCAGGTGCCCATCGGCTCGTGGACGTCCGCCGCGGTACTCGACCTGCTGCCCGGGGCCGGGCGTCATGCGCGGCTTCTGGTGGGCATGGGCGTGGTCTCGGCCGTCCCCGCGGCCTGGGCGGGGTGGGTGGACTGGGCCGAGCAGCCCGAGCGACAGCTGCGTACCGGCGTGGTGCACGCGGCGTCCAACGGTGTGGCCATCGGTCTGTACGCAGGTTCGTGGGTCGTCCGGGGCCGCGGCAAGCCGGTGCTCGGCCGGCTGCTCGGGTTCGCCGGGCTGACCGTGGCCAGCGTCGGCGGCATGATCGGCGGCCACCTCGCCTTCCGGCAGGCGGTCGGCTCCAACAAGACGGAACCCGTCGACCACCTGGTGGAACCGGGGTGGCACCCGGTGGGCAGCGCCGCGGAGTTCACTGAGGGCGAGGCTGCCCGGCGCATGCTCGGCGAGGTCGCCCTGCTCGTGGTGAAGGAGCCGGACGGCGCGTTTCATGTGCTCGTCGACCGGTGCAGTCACATGGCCGGCCCGCTGTCCCAGGGCAAGATCGCCGATGGGTGTGTCGAGTGCCCGTGGCACGGCAGTGTCTTCCGTCTGGCCGACGGCCAGAACGTAGGAGGGCCGGCCACGGCACCCCAGCCCACCTTCGAGACCCGGCTGACCGAGGACGGCGTACTGGAGGTAAGGCTCCCCGAGGCGCTCTGAGCGGGCCCCGGTCCGCGCTCACCCCGGTCCGCGCTCACCCCGGTCCGCGCGGGCCCCGGTCCGCGCTGACCCCGTGCCGCGCTGGCCCCGCTCGCGCATGGGGCGAGGCCCGGGCGCGAGCGGGACGCGTGAGCCTTCAGGAGGCCGGCTTCTCCGGGGCGAGCGAGTTGCCCGCGGGGATGCGCCCGCAGTCGGAGGGCGCGCTCTTGCCCGCGAAGCGGTCATTGAGCCAGCCCAGCGCCTGGGGGGCCCAGGGCACGATGGCGCCGACATGACTCAGCACGCCGTACTGCTGGTACTTGATCGCCTTGTTGCCGGTGTCGCAGTACTGGCGTGCCAGCGTACGTACGTCGCCGGCGACCATGACGCCGTCGCCGGTCCCGATGCCCGGCAGGTTGCTGAAGGTTCCCTCCAGCACACCGCCGTTGCCCTGCGCGATGAACCCGGGGACGGTCGGAGTGGCCGCCGAGCCGAGGTTCAGCTTGTTGACGGCCTGGAGGAACTCCGGCACGGAGTTCGGGTCGGCGTACTCCGGCTTCGCCAGCTTCTTCCACGTCAGGCCGGGGTACTGGCCGAGCGCGTTGACGATCGACCCGTTCTCCAGCTTGCTGTACACCTCCAGACCGTAGCTGCTCATGTAGGGCTTGAGGTCGATGCCGAACGAGCGCGAGGCGCCGATGAGCGCCATGGGGATGACGCCGGCCCAGATGGCGCTCCCGTCCACGTACTTGAGGTTGTGCGCCGGGTCGACGAGGAGCCCGCCCTCGGTGAAGCCCACCAGGTTGCGGTTGACGTCCGGCGCGTAGCTCGGCGCCAGGGTGGCCGCCCACTGGGTCGCGATGGCGCCGCCCGAGTATCCGATGAGACCGAACCGCGTGGAGGCGTTCATGCCGGTCTCGGGGGATCTGCCGACGGCGCGGATCGAGTCGAGCGTGGTGGTGCCGTACTCGGGACCGGCCGCGAAATCGGCGCTCTGCCCCTCGGTGTCCGGCACGACCACGTCGTATCCCTGGAGCAGGAACGGCACCAGGACGAGGGCTTCCGCGTTGGGCAGCACACCCCCGAGGCTGACATTGCCGGCGATCGCCCTGGACGGGCCGTCCGCGGGGTTCAGTGAGTCGTACGCCGACTGGTAGGAGACGGCCTTGCTGCCGTCGCCGCCCGGGCTGCGCACCACCGAGGTCACGCCTACGGAGGGACGGCCCTGGGCGTCGGTCGTGCGGAACAGCAGCTGAACGGCCTTGACCGGCGTGGGGATGCCGAGGACGTGGTATTGAAGCGTCCGCGTCTTCAACACCGTGCCGGGCGCGAACGAGGACAGGGGCTCACTGCCGTCGTAGGCGTAGAAGGGATCGCTCCCGGCGGCCTTCGCCACCACGGACGGGGCGGAGGAGGCCGCGGGGGCGGAGGAGGGTGCGGACGGAGCGGCCGCGGCGGCCGAGACCGGCAGGGCGGCGACGGTCAGGGCCGTGATGGCTGCGGTGGCCAAGTGGCGTACGGCGGTTGTGGGCATGAATACCTCGGCTCGCTGGATGGACCTGGGGGATGAGCGACGCACGTGTTACTAGAGGTAACGGGGGCTGTAAGTTACCAAGAGGTAAGTCCGTTGCACAGGGATGCGGCAGGAGTTTGTGTCCGGCCGCGCGTCGGCGGGGGTGCGGGCAGGGTCGGACGTCTTCGTCGCCGACGAGGACGGACGGCGGGCTCCGCGGAGCGCTCGCGGCGGGTGTCGTGCCGCAGAGCGCGCGGGGCGGGCGTGGTGCCGCGGGGCGGGCGGGCGATGTGGTGCCGCAGGGCGGGAGCGTGATGGGGTGCCAGATCCAAGCGGGTCAAGTGGTGCTTTTCCGGGCGTGGTTCACGCCGGGTTGTCCGTGCGCTCCCACGAACTTGTCCGCGCTTCGTAACAGAGGCATCCCCTTGGCCCGGTTGGCTCGTCCTGTGGGGTGGTCGGACGGCGACCGGGTTCGGTGAGGGACTGCGCGAATGGGGCGGGACATGGCACGGCACGGCGGTGGGCGGGGCTGGTACGGCAAGGTCACGGGGGCGGCGCTCGGAGTGACGTTGCTCGCCACGGGCGTTTCGGTGTGGACCGCGCAGGCCGGCACCGCGGACACCCCGCCGCCCAAGGGCTCCGCCTCGGCCGCCCCGGCAGCCGGCCTCAAGCCGGTCGCGGACACCATCGCCCACTCCTCGGACGCCGGCCCGCGCGGCGTCAACATCACCATCGACGACGGCCCCGACCCCGCCTGGACCCCTCAAGTCCTGGATTTGCTGCGGGAGTTCGGGGTCAAGGCGACCTTCTGCATGGTGGGGACACAGGCGCAGGCACACCCGGACCTCGTGAAGAAGGTGGTCGCCGCCGGGCACCGTCTTTGCGACCACACCGTTTCGCACAACACCGCCATGGACAAGGCGTCCCAGGCCTACCAGTCGCAGCAGATCCTCGACGCCGAGAGCATGATCACCAAGGCGTCCGGCGGCGTCCGGCCCCTGTACTACCGCGCGCCCGGCGGGGCCTTCACCCCCTACAGCCGGCAGCTCGCCGCCTCCCGCGGCATGCGTCCGCTGGGCTGGAACGTGGACAGCAAGGACTTCGAGCGTCCGGGCGTGAACACCATCGTGGCCACCGTCGAGCGCGAGCTGCCCAACGGGCCGACGGTCCTCTTCCACGACGCGGGCGGCGACCGCAGCCAGACCCTCCAGGCGCTGCGCAGGCTGCTGCCCAAGCTCAAGCAGCAGGGGTACTCGTTCGGTTTCCCGGTGCACTGAGCTTCGCGGAACTCCTCGTATGGTTCAGTGCGTTGACCAGAGGCAAGCAATTGGACCCGCGATTCAGCAGAAAGCAGGACGGCACATGACGTACGAGCAGCCGCTGCCCGAGCCCGACCCGGAGGCCGAGGGGCCCACGGAGGCGGAGCGGGCCGGGCGTGAGGCCGTGCGCCGCCAGGCCCAGGGGATGGGACACCATGAGGCCGCCCAGGCGTTCCGGCGTCTCGCCGCCGCGCCCGACAGCCCGTCGGAGGACGAGGCGGAAGGCCAGGAGGACCAGGCCGACGGCGGGCGGCGTCTCGCCGAACTGGCCGAGTGGGAGCGGATCGTGGATCAGCTGTCCCTGCACGCCGGCACCTACGACATCGATACGGACCCGTACGTCCAGGGCGAGCGCGCGGCGCACTGACGTCCGGCCGTCCGGCTCTCCGGCGTCGGCGGGCCCATGCCGGCACCGGGTCCGTCCGGCGTCGGCAGCGTCGTGTCGCCTCTCGGCCGGCGGCGTCAGGACGGCGGCAGCGTCGTGTCACATCCCCGCCGACGGCGTCAGGACGGCGGTGAGCTGGGTGCGGTTGCGGACGCCGAGCTTGCGGTAGATGCGGCTGAGCGTCGACTCCACCGTCTTGCGGGAGACGAACATCTGCTGGGCGGCCTCCTGATTGGTGCAACCGGAGCAGATCAGCCCCGCGAGACGGAGTTCATGGGCTGTCAGGTGTATGCCGGGCGCGGGCCGCGCGGCGCCACCGCCCGAGCCCGAAGGCAGTCCCGCAAGGCGTACGAGGTGCTCTTCGGCGAGCGCCGCCCAGGGCAGGGCGTCCGCGCTCTCGAAGAGGGCGTGTGCCTGCTCCCAGGCGGTACGGGCGGCGGCGGAGCGGCGTCGGCGTCGTTCGACACGGCCGCGGAGGAGCAGGGTGCGCCCCTCCTCCACGGGCGTACCCAAGGCGTTGAAAGCGCGCGTGGTGTCGTCGAGGAGTTCCACGGCGCCGTCGCTGTCGCCGTCGTGGTGCAGGCACAGGGCGCGCGATCGGGTCAGCGCGGCCCGCAGCATCGCATGGGCGCCGTGCGGTGTGACCGTGTGCTGCATGCGGTCGAGCAGGGCGTACGCACGGGGGAGCCGCCCCGCGGACGCGAAGGCCTCGACGGCGTCGGCCTGCCAGCGCAGCACCGCGGGATCATGGGCGCCCGACTGCTCCTCCAGGTCGGCCACCTCCGCGAGCGCCGCTGCGGCCCGGTCGGCGTGTCCGCTGTGCAGATGGACGGCTCCCATGATCCACAGGCTGCGGGTGGTGTGCAGCGCGTCATGCTCGGCGCGGGAGGCCCGCAGGGCCCACGTCGCGTACTGCAACGCCTGCCCGAACGAGCCTCCGTGACTGTGGGCCAGCGCGGTCGTGTACCAGGCAGGCCCCGGTGACAGGTCCGCGGTCGCCGTGACGGACAAGGCGCTGTCGGCCCATCGCAGGGCGCGGGAACACGCGCCGAGCGCCGAGTCGACCTCGGCCAGACTGCGCCACACCTCCGCGAGGTCCTCCGCGCATCCCGCGGCCAGGGCGAGCGGCAGCAGATCCATCAGGGCGGCCCGCGCCTGCGGGAGCCGGCCGTCGAACACGGCATGGCGTGCGGCCAGGTACTCGGGGCTGTTGCGGATGCCCATGCGCAGCGGCGCAACGCCGAGCGCGAGCGCCCTCGCCAGGGTGACGGGCGCCGCCCCCAGGCGCCCGAGGACACGTTCCATGCGGGCCACCATCGTCAGAGCGGCGGACTCCAAGGCCACGTCGGCGGCGGCGCGTGCCAGCAGCGCCGCCGTGTTCGCGTGGTGGAGGGCGCGCGCGGAGTCGCCCGACGCGACGTTGGCCTGCACGGCGGCACGCAGTTCGATGGCTGCCAGCAGGGACGGGTCCGGCCCAGCGGCCCGCCGGGCCGCGGTGAAGACGGGCTCCGCGCCGGTCAGATCCTGGCCGTATGCGTCAATGACCGCAAGCAGCGCGCTGACCTGCTGGGACGGTGAACCCCGGTCCTCGACGATGTCGTAGGCCGCTCGACGCGCGAGGTCCCGGGCTCCTGCGACCGCCGCGCTGCGCGCGGCCTCGGTCAGCCGCTCCAGTCGCATCTCGTGCCGGTCGACCGGAGTCAGGCGGGCCGCTGCCAGCAGGAGTTCGGCGGCGAGTCTGCTGTCGCCCGCGGCGCGCGCCGACACGGCCGCGGCCGCCGTGTCCCGGGCCGTCGCCGCGTCGGTGCCGTCCTGGGCGAGGGCGCGGTGCCAGGCCGCTCGGACCGGATCACGGACGGCGCCCGCGAGGGCGCGGTGGGCGCGGCGCCGCTCGCGCGCGTCGGTGGTGAAGGGAGCGGCGCGGGTCAGCGCCTGCGCCGCGAACCGTATGCGGACGGCCGCCGATGCATGCGCCGGCGCCGGCTCCCGCGCGATCAGCAGCCCGGTGCGCAGCCCGTACGTCACATGGTCCTCGGCGTCCGGGCAGCCGGCCCGTCGCAGCAGGTCGGCATCGGCGTCGGGGGTCAGGGCCACGGTGCGCAGGGTGGCGAGGATCTCGTCGGGGGCTGTGTCCAGCCAGGATGCGGCGAGTTCGTCGGTCCGGCGCAGAGACAGGGAAGCGAGATGGCCGGTCGGGGCGTCCGGGTTCGGACGGGCGTCGTTCAGGTCGGCGCAGCACGCGGCCAGCAGAGCGCGGTGGCCGCCGCAGTACCGGTGGACGGCGGTGGCCCAGCGGGCCGGCAGGCCCAGGCCGTCGAGCAGCGACGCCGTCTCGTCCAGACTCGCCGGCTCCACGGAGAGCACGAAGGGATGGCCGCCCAGCAGCCCCACTGCCCGAGCGGGCCGCTCCACGCACCGTTCGCTCGCCACGACCGCGAGCAGATCGAGCGGAAGCGTCCGTGCGCAGTACTCCACGACATCGGCGGTCACCGCGTCGAGCCACTGCACGTCCTCGACGACGAGCAGCGTTCCGGGCCGATGTGCCATCGCTCGCGCCGCCGCGCCGCGCAGCCCGAGCCGTGCCGCCGGATCTTCCGCAGGCAGGGCGCTCGCGAGCAGGGCGCCCGCGGGCGGCGCGCTCGCGAGCAGGGCGCCGTCCCAGAGTTGGGCCAGCCCGGCACAGGGTGTCTGCCGGTCCGCTTCCCGGGCGTGCACGCGCAGTACCCGCCGGTCCGTCCGCGCCACCAGGTCGCCGATCAGAGTGGTCTTGCCCGAACCCCAGGGCCCGTGGACGGCGAGCCTGCCGTGCCGCTTCAGTGCCGCGGAGCCCGAGCGGACGAGGGAGTCCCACCCGCCGGGGCCGCCGCTGCCGCAGGTGTCGCCACTCGCTTCTCCACTCGGACCGCTCACATCGCGCACGGTAGGCGTCCAGCGGGCCGTGGCCAAGAGAGCGGCGGAGGTTGCCGCGGATGCAAGGGAGTTCCCTGACGCGCACAACTGCCCGTGTGGAGGCGGTGAGTTGTCGCCTATGTCGAGAAGTTCTCCGTCCTGTCGCGCGGTGTTCGCCGTCCGATGTCCCGTCCGTGGCCGTCGATCAGGGCGGAACACGGCAAGGGACTTTCCGGATGTTCAGGTGCCCTCGGACCCGGCGAGCCTGGGCTCACCCCAGTGGCCGCAGCTCGTGCTCCCACCGCGCAACCCCGGTCTGTCCGCGCGAGCTCCGGCCACCACCAGCCTCAAAGGAGTGTGTCCCCCCATGCGTTCACCGACCTACCGGCGCGCCGCGGCCACGGCCGCGGCCGTGGCCGCCTTCGCGGGCCTGGCAGCCCTGCCCGCCCATGCCCGCGCCCTGCCGGTCCGCGCCCTGCCCGCCTTCGCGCCGGAGCCTTCGGTTCCGGCGGACGTACGGGCGGCCATGGCCCGCGACCTCGGCCTGACCCCCGTGGGCGTACGCCTTCGTATAGCCGCCGAGCGTGACGCCGACCGGTCCGCCACGACCCTGCGTGCGACCCTCGGCGACCGTCTCGCCGGGCTGTGGTTCGACGCCGCGGACGGCCGTCTGCACGCCGATGTCACCGCCGTCGCCGACGGTGCCGCGGTGGAACGCGCGGGAGCCGTTCCCCGCGTGGTGCGGCATTCCGCTGCTCAACTCGCCGACACCACGCGGTTGATCACCACCTGGGGCGGCCCCGGGGCGGGCCTGCTGTCCTGGGGGCCTGACCCACGTGCCAACCGAATCGACGTGGTTCTCGACCCCGACCGGGCCGGCGCCGCGACGTCACTCGTGCGCAGTCGGCTGGCCTCGCTCGGCGATCTGGTGAGCGTGACCGTGTCGCGCGACACGCCCCGTCAGCAGGGTGGGTCCGTGGTGGGCGGGGAGTCATGGGTGCCGGGCACGGAGAGCCCGTGCTCCATAGGCTTCCCCGTCACCCGCTCGGGCGGCGCGAAGGCGTTTCTGACGGCGGGGCACTGCACCAATGACGTCGACCAGCCGGCGTACGGCAAGGACGGCACCCGCATGGGTACGTCCAACAAGAACGGCACCGGCAGCGTCGACTCCGCGGACGGCGACTTCGGCATCGTGGACGTCGACCAGGCGGGGTGGGACCTGTCGTCGAAGGTGTCCGGGTGGGGCAAGGGCGATGTGAACCTGACCGGTTCCGAGGACGCCCTCGTCGGTACCGCCGTCTGCCATTCCGGCCAGACCACCGGCTTCCAGTGCGGCGAGGTGACGAAGGTCGACCAGACCGTCGACTACGGCAACGTCGTCATCAACGGGCTCTCCTACACGAGCGCCTGCTCCGCGGGCGGCGACTCGGGCGGAAGTTACGTGACCGCGACCGGCGGCAAGGCGGTCGGCCTCCACTCGGGCGGCGGAAGCGCCACCTGCTCCAGTGGGAGCGGGGAGAAGTTCACCATCTTCCAGCCCGTGAACGAGGCGCTCGCCACGTTCGGCGCGACGCTCGCCACCGTGTCGTCCCAGCCGGGCGAGGTCACCGTCGGCGCCGTCGCCGCCAGGTCCAACCCCACGGGCAGCGCGGTGGAGTTGCGCAACAGCGCCGAGGGCGGCACGGCACCGTACACATGGAGCGCGACGGGACTGCCTCCGGGCCTCGGCATCGAGGCGACCACGGGAACAGTCTCGGGCACCCCGTCGAAGACGGGCACGTACGCCGTCACGGTCACCGCGACCGACCATGCGGGCAAGTCCGGCTCGGCCGGCTTCACCTGGACCATCACCGCCCCCGGCACCGGTGGGCCGACCCTCGGCGATCCGGGGAGCCAGAGCGTGTACGTGGGGCGTCCGGTCAGCCTCGCGCTGCACGCGGCGGGCGGGACCGGCCCGTACACCTTCACCGCCGCCAACCTGCCCGCGGGGCTGACCATCGGCTCCACGACCGGCGTCGTCTCGGGTACCCCCACGGCCTGGGGATCACGCAACGCGACCTTGACGGTCACCGACGCGGCGGGCAGGAAGGCCTCCGTCGCCGTCGCCTTCACGGTGTGGTTCTGAGCGTCGTCGCCGGGCTGGACCGGCCGGGCCTGCCATGGCGTCATCTTCCGCACATCTGTGCCCCGTTGCGAACGCGCCGCCCGAAGGCGCGGACAACCACGGCGCGATGTCCGGTTGATGGTGAAATGGTGGTACCGGTCGGCGGGGGGCGCGGTTGTCATGAGGCGGTGAATGGGGGATGGTTGCCGAACGGCAACGTTTCCTATGAGGGTGTGAGGTGAGGGATTCGCACAGCGGATCCTCGACATTTGGTGTCTACCACCGACGCGGTAACCGACGTCGACGCAAGGGGAGGTTCCCTGTGGAGCAAAGCCCCCTACCCCGTCCTGATAGCTGACCTTCAGGGCGCGATCGTCCTGGTCAACGAGGCAGCCGGCATGCTCCTGCCCAAGGCGCGGCCCGGTGTGCGGATGGTGGACGCCGTCCCGTCCTGGCTGGCGTCCGCGCACGCCGCGCTGCGCGTTCCCCGCCAGGACGACGGTGAGAGCCCCACCATCCGCTCCGGCACCGTGGACGGCCGCGTCTTCGAGGCCCACCCCACGGTGGAGGACGCCGGCACCGTGCTGTGGTGGCTCGTCGACGCCACTGACCAGCGCCTGGCGCAGGAGGCGCTGCGCAGGGAGCGCGCACGGACCGCGTTCCTCGGCAAGGCCTCCAACTTGCTGCTGTCCTCGCTGAATCTGGACCGCTGCACCCACGTCACCGCGCAGATGGCGGCCGAGCACCTCGCCGACGCGGTGCTCGTCGTCGCTCCGATGCGCGGCAGCCGGCTGCCCATCGTGTCGTGTCTGCGCGACGGTGCCCCGGTCGAGTCGTCCGCGAGCGTCGACCCGGAGACCGTTCCGGGACTCGCCGAGGCGTTGCAGGGCTTCCCCCCGGTGCCCACGCGCTGGGTGGAACCCTCCACCGTCCCCGACTGGGTGCTGCCCGAGGGGTTCGGGCCCGCCGGATCGATAGTGGTCACTCCGCTTCCGGGGCATGGCGTGCCCGCCGGGGCGCTGATCCTGCTGCGGCGCGCGGGCGCCGACGCGTTCACCACGGAAGAAGAGGTCTTCGCCCGGTTGTTCGCGGCCCGGGCCGGCGCGGCCATGTCGGCCGCCCGCCTGTACGCCGATCAGTCGGCGATCACCGACGTCCTGATGCGGGAACTGCTCCCGCCCGCCCTCCACCAGGTGTCCGGCGTGGACTTCGCGGGCGGCTACCGCCCGTCGGAGGACCACGAGCGGATCGGCGGGGACTTCTACGACGTCCACCCCGCGATCGCCGAGGGCGCGCCCTCGCTCGTGGTGCTGGGTGACGTCTGCGGCAAGGGCCTGGAAGCAGCCGTCCTGACCGGGAAGATCCGTAACACCCTGCACGCGCTGCTGCCGCTCGCCGACGACCACCAGCGGATGCTCGGCCTCCTGAACATGGCGCTCCTCAACTCCCATCACACGCGCTTCGCGACCCTCGTCCTGGCCTCCGCCGTACGGGAGGGCGGCTCGGTCCGCATGCGTGTCACCAGCGCGGGACACCCCCCGCCCATGGTGGTGCGCGCCACGGGCGACGTGGAGGACGCCGACACCCGGGGCACCCTGATCGGTGCGATCCCCGACGTACGCGCCGATACGGCCGAACTGTCCCTGGCGCCGGGCGAGACCTGCGTCCTGTACACGGACGGGTTCACGGAAGCCCGTGGCGGGCCCATGGGTGACGTCATGTTCGGCGAGAAGCGGCTGCGGCGCGTCCTGGCCGAGTGCGCGGGCATGCCGGCCGAAAGCATCGTCGAACGCGTCCAGATGGTGGCGTCCCACTGGGTCGGTAAGGGCCGGCACGACGACATGGCCGTCGTGGTCGTCTCCGCGCCCCGCAACCACCACCTGAGTGCGGTGAACGGCCACACTCGGGGCAGGTTCACCGCATGAGTACAGAACTCCGCACGGCGCCCCTGGACGCGGTGTCCTTGGACCCGGCTGTCTTGCGAGCAGAGCTGTGGGACGCCGTCTTCGCGGGCGACGAGTACACGGCGACCACCCTCGTGCAGCGCGCACTGGACGACGGGCACGACCCGGAGAGCGTCCTGATCGACGTGATCGCCCCGGTGCAGGCCAAGGTCGGCGAGGAGTGGGCCGCCAACCGGATGAGCATCGCCCAGGAGCACGCGGCGACCGCCATCAACGACCGTGCCGTGGCCGCCCTTTCGATGCACCCGGCCGCGCGCACCGCTCCCGAGCGCGGCCGGATCACCGTGGCCTGTGTGGACGGGGAGTGGCACGCGCTGCCCGCCCGTCTTCTCGCCGAGGTGCTGAGGCTGCGGGGCTGGCGCGTCGACTACCTGGGCGCCCAAGTACCCGTCGCCCACCTCGTGGCGCACCTGCACCGCACCGGCCCCGAACTGGTCGCGCTCTCCAGTTCCCTCGCGACCCGGCTGCCCACCGCGCACGCCACGATCACCGCCTGCCAGGCGGCGGGCGTCCCGGTCGTGGCCGGCGGGGCGGCCTTCGGGCCCGGCGGACGCTACGCCCGACTGCTCGGCGCGGACGCCTGGGCCGCCGACGCGCGCCGCGCCGCCGACCACATCGAAAACGTGCCCATCGCCCGGCCGCACCCCGGCCACCAGCAGCTGGACGACCTGCCGCACCTGGACGACCAGGAGTACACGATGGTCACGCGGACGAGGCCGGCCCTCGTACGCGCGGTGATGCGAGGACTGGACGAGGCGTTCCCCGCCATACGGAGCTACAGCGACGTGCAGCGCGAACGCACGGCGGAGGATCTGGCGCACATCGTGGACTTCCTCGCCACCGCGCTCTACCTCGACGACGCCGACCTGTTCACCGACTTCATCGCGTGGACCGCCTCGATCCTCACCGCCCGCGGGGTACCCGCGCACAGTCTGCCGCCCGCCCTGGACCTCCTGGCGGGTGAACTGAAGGACTTCCCGCGCGCGACCCGTCTCCTGCTGTGCGGCGCCGAGCGCATCGCCGCTCCCCGCCCCGTTTCCTTTGCCCCCGCCAGGAACCACCCGTGACCACCTACCCATCGAGCCATCTCAGACTGACGGCGAGCGACACCGAGACCACCGTGCGCATAGAGCTGCGCGGCGACCTCGACTACGACAACGCCGACATCCTCCTGGAAGCGGTCACCGGCAAGCTGACCGACCATCCCCGCCTGCGCGATCTGCACCTGGGCTGCGCGGGGCTCGGCTCCGTCGACTCGACGGGGCTGTCGGTCCTTCTCATGATCCGCCGCCGCACCGACGCGGCCCACGTCGCCCTGCATCTGGAGGAGCGCACTCCGGCACTCGACCGGCTCCTGACGATCACAGGTAGCCTGGATTACCTCACGGGGGGCGCGAACGGAGCCGCACGCGAGGCCTCCGGCACGGGAGAACCCCGCGCGGAGACGGAGGATGCCATACCGGCCCGCCCCACCGGACCGGACAGCAGTGCCTGACCCGAGCCGACCGCTCCGAGCCCGCGGAGAGCAGGGCCGGGTACGCCGACGGGGGAGCCCATGCCACATCGAGACATCGACTCCCAGCGGGCCGTTCACGAACAGGCCCACGCGGCGAGCGAGGTCGTCGGACTCCTCGACCTCCTGTGGCAGCAGGCCCGCGACACCGTGACCACGACCTCGCTCTCCACGCCGCAACTGCGCCTGATGTATCTGGTGGAGCGCAACGACGGCATACGCATGCGGGCCCTGGGCAAGCTCCTGCACACCGCGCCACCCTCGGTCAGCAGGCTCTGCGACCGGCTGCAAGTGGCCGGATTCCTCGAACGCCTGCCCTCCCCGGACAGCCGCCGCGAAGTGACCCTGCGGCTGACCGCGGGCGGCAAGCGCCACCTGGAACAGATCCGCAACGAACGCGAAGCGACGCTGACCCTGGCCATCGAAGCCATGCCGCACGAGGACGCAGCGCCCTGGCCACGGGGCTCGCCGCACTGCAGAACGCCATCACGGCCCCCCGGTAGGGTGGGACCGTGCCATGACCCGTCCCGCCGTACCACACGGCGGGTTCCTTACGTGTAGAGGTGTGACCAGCGCATGAAGCGACGCGGACGGCTGCGAAGAGCGCTTGGACAGCAGGGAACACCAGGGCTGGGCAACCGTCTGACCACCTCCCTCACCCTGTCAACTCCCGGACGGACAGGCTCCGTTGCGCACCTGCTGCGCAGGGCCGCCGACCACGACGCGGTGTGGGTGGGCGCGGCGGCAATCCTCGGAGCTTCCGGCGGCCGCAGCGCGCGCCGGGCAGCGCTGCGCGGCGTCGGCTCGGTGGCCATCGTCGCCGCGATCAACCACGCCCTGGCGAAGCCGGCCGCCCGCAGTTCGCGGCCCCTCCTCGACGCCCTCCCCGGGGTCTTCCCCCGGCCCAGCACCTCGTCCCTGCCCTCCAGCACGATGGCGTCGGCCGCGGCCTTCGCCTCCGGAGTGGTCCTGGAGTCGCCCCGTTACGGCGTGGCCGCGCTGCCGTTCGCCGCGGGCCTGGCCTACGTGCGCGCACAGGGCGGCCTCGACCACCGGCGCCGCGCCGCGGCCGGCGCACTGGTCGGCATGGGGGCCGCGCTGCTCACCTGCCGCTGGTGGCCGGTGAAGCCGGAGGCCGCGGCCGCCGCCGCCCCGCCGCGCAAGCCCGCCCCCGCCCTCAAGGAGGGCAAGGGGCTCCAGCTGATCGTCAACCCGTCCTCGGGCGTCGCCTGGTCCAAGGACACGACCGAGACCCTGCGCGCCCTGCTGCCCGAAGCGGCGATCACCCTCTTCGAACCGGGCGACGACCTGCTGGCCCTGCTCGACCAGGCGGCCGTACGCGCCGTCGCGGAGGGCGGCGCGCTCGGCGTCTGCGGGGGCGACGGCACGGTCAACGCGGGCAGCGCGACCGCCGCCCGCCATCAGGTCCCCCTCGCCGTCTTCCCCGGCGGCACCTTCAACCACTTCGCCGTGGACCTGGGCAACCAGACCATGGACGACGTCGCCCGCGCGATCCAGGCGGGCGACGCGGTCACTGCCGACGTGGGCCGTGCGTCCTCAACGAGCGACGACGCACACAAGCTCTTCCTCAACACCTTCAGCATCGGCGTGTATTCGGAGCTCGTCCACGCCAGGGAGCGCCTGGAGAAGCGGATCGGGAAGTGGCCCGCGCTGGTCGTCGGCCTGGCGAGGGTCCTCGCCACCGGCAGCCCGCTCTCGGTGGTCATCAACGGCCGTGCCCGCCGCATCTGGCTGCTCTTCGCGGGCAACGGGATCTACCACCCGGCGGGCTTCGCGCCCACATACCGCACCCAGCTCGACGACGGCCTGCTCGACGTACGTGTGGTGGAGGCCGGCACCCCGCTGGCCCGCACCCGGCTCCTGCTCGCCGTCCTGACCGGCACCCTGCACGGCTCCAGGGTCCTGACGACCGCTCAGGTCCGCCGTCTGGAGCTCGAAGTCACCGAGGGCGAACCGCACTTGGCGTACGACGGCGAAGTGACCGATGCGACCTACCGGCAGTTGGTGCTCGACAAGCTTCCCCAGGCGGTGACGCTGTACCGCCCCGCCGACCAGGACCAGTGGCTGCGCTGACGACGGGTCAGTGACGGCCGCGTCGTTGGGCATGCGCCGTGTTACGCAGCTCACATGCATGAGGTCGGCGCGAGGGGGCATCAGGACTTTACGGTCCGCACGGTCGGGGCTCCCCCCTCCTCGACCCGGGCTTGCGTGCCCCGCCATCCCTCTCCCCCCTGGGATGTGCGGGGCCGCCGTACGTCATGCCCCAAGTCGCCTCTCGGCGGTGCAGCGGGGCGGGAGGGTGTACGCACACCTGCCACCTGCTGCCTGGCGCGCTGCTCGGCCGAAGTGACCGTAGCGTTCCTGTCATGTGCTGGAGTGCGACGGCCGACCTCGTTGCGGGTGTGGGCATCGCGGCTGTCGGGGCCGCCACGGTGATCTGTGCGGCCCGCCGCCCCGGTGACCTGCCCATGGCCGCGCTGCCCCTGCTCCTGGGGGCCCACCAGGTCGTCGAGGCCGCGGTCTGGCACAACGGGGGCGGCACCGGGCCCGCCACGCTTCTCTGGGCGGTCATCGCGCTGCCCCTGCTGGCTCTGTGGGTACCGGTCGCCGTGCTCTGCGCCGCGCCGCGGCATGCCCGGCGCCGGCTTGTGATTCCGCTGGCGGCGGGCGTCGCGACCAGCGCGGCACTCGCGTACGCCCTGGCGGCCCGCACCGTGACGGCCGAGATCCGGGGGCACACGGTCGGCTACTCGCTCGGGCTGCCCGGAGCCGAGGTGATCGTCCTCGGCTACCTCCTGGCCACCATCGGTTCCCTGCTCATGTCCGGCGACCGGGGGCTGGTGCTGTTCGGTGTCCTCGTCGGCGCAGGGGCCGCGGTGTCGTTCGCGCTGTGGCGGCAGGAGTCCATCTCGACCTGGTGCGCGGTCGCAGCGCTGTCCTCGGCCGTCCTGCTGTTGTGGGTCGGACGGCGCCGGCCTGGTACCGAGGTGGGGGTCAGCGGACCCGGCGGATACGGATCGGGCCGCGAGCGCTCTCCGGGTCGATCGGACGGCCGGACTGGGTGATCTCCACCTCGCCCGAGTCGACCAGCTTCCGGGCCGCGCGACGGGCCGGCTCCATCAGCGCGCGCCAGCCGTCGTCGTCCCCTTCGTAGACCGCCCGCGCGGCGTCGGAGGGGCAGATGGAGGAGTCCGGGTCACGCGACTCCAGCAGCTCGAGTATGACCCGTTCAAGACGCCGCTCCGTCTGCCGTCCGCTGTCGGTCACTCTGCCAGTGTCACACCGGCGCCCGGAAAAGCGAGGTGACGCGAGACACGTGACGCGTGGCCGGTCCGGGGCCCCACGAGCAGCCCCAGCCCCTCACATGGGCGGGCCGGGGCTGCTCGTGTCGTCGGGGGCCGGCCGGCACATGACCGCGGGGCCGGGTGCCGGCGACTGCCGTGGCGGGCCGGTCAGTCGCGGGGCGGACGGGTCGTGGTCTCCAGGTAGAAGGCGTCGATGCTCTGGACGGCCCGCTCAAACTCCTCCAGGTTGACCGGCTTGGTCACATAGGCGTTGGCGTGGCTGATGTAGGCACCGCTCACATCATCGGGCGCGGAGGACGTCGTCAGTACGACGACGGGAATGGTCTGGAGGTCCTCGTCGGACTTCAGGACGCGGAGCAACTCGCGGCCGTTCATGCGGGGCATGTTGAGGTCCAGGACGATCAGGTCCGGGCGCGCGCTGTCCGGGGCCCGCAGGTGTTCCAGAGCGGCGACCCCGTCGGTGACCTGGACCAGGTTGCGCGCCCCGCGCTGGGAGAGGGCTTCCTCGATCAGCATGGCATCGGCGATGTCGTCCTCGACGAGCAGCACGGCGCTGGGGTGGGAAGGGACGGAATTCATCGGTTGCTCCGTAGGTGCTTCAGAGGAGTGGTGGAACAGTCCCGGCCAACGCCGTCGGGCGCCCTGGCGGGTCATGCCGCTTGCTTCGCCGATTTGCGGGTACCCGGCTCCCGTACGCGCGGCATCCCGAGCCGCCGCACGCTGGAGCCGTTCCGCGGATCGTTGCAGCTGGACGAGAACGTGCAGCAGCGTCAGCGCGGGAGTCGAATCGCCGGTGTCCGGATACCCGGGATCGTCCAGCAGCTGCTGGGTGATGCGCCGCGCAAGCTCGCCGACGGCCACATCGGTGACCGCGGTCGTCTCCTGCGCCGCGTTCCGCAGGACGAAGTTCTTGCCAGGCATACCCGGCACCCTAGGCCCCGACCCGACCCCACGACAACATTCGTTGTCCATGAGCCTCTACAGTATGGCGCGCGACGCTGATTCGAGTGTCACAGGACGGAGGGGTTCACAGATGACCGGCGATGAGACGCTGTCGCGTCCGCGGGGGCTTTCCTCGTGGACGACCTCGCGGTGGCTGCGCGTGGGAGTGGCCGCGTCCCTGGCGCTCCTCACCGCGCTGGGCCTGATCGGTGCGTGGGTCCTCGGGCGGACCGCGTCGCTCAGCGACGACCTGGTGGACGTCAGGTCGCAGGCGCTGGGCACCTCGTTCCGCCTGGAGTCGGCGATGCTCAACCAGGAGACCGGCGTCCGGGGATACGGGCTCACCGGAAATCCCGAATTCCTCACGCCCTATCGGCAGGGAATCGCCGAGCAGACGGCCGACACCGCGAGCCTGTCGCGGTTGCTCAACGGCAACCCCCGCGGTCTCGCCGACCTGCGCGCCGTACAGGACGCGGTGGAGACGTGGCAGGCCAGGATCGCCCGGCCGATCGCCGCGGCACCGGCCGGCACGCCCTCGGCGCTGGCCACCGAGCGCGCCTCGGAGGGCAAGGCCGACTTCGACCGGGTGCGGACGGCCCTGACCGGGCAGCAGGAGCGGCTGCGAGCCGACCAGAGCCGCGCGCGCGAGGACCTGGACTCCACCATGCGTACGCGGAACTGGGTGTTCGCCGCGATCGCCCTGGTCATCCTGGCGCTGGCGGGGCTGGTCTTCGAGGCGCTGCGCCGCGGCGTCACCGATCCCCTCGGCCAGCTCGGCATCGACGTCCGTGCGGTCTCGGAGGGTGAGTTCACCCGCCCCATCGCCGCGACCGGCCCGGCGGACCTGCGCCGCCTGAGCGGTGAGATCGACGTCATGCGCCAACGGCTGGTCCAGGAGCTGGAGGTCAGCGAGGAGTCACGCCGGCTCCTCGACACGCAGACCGCGGAACTCCAGCGCTCCAACTCCGAGCTCGAACAGTTCGCGTACGTCGCCTCGCACGACCTGCAGGAACCGCTGCGCAAGGTCTCCAGCTTCACCCAGCTGCTCCAGCGCAGGTACGCCGGTCAGCTCGACGACAAGGCGGACCAGTACATCGGTTTCGCGGTCGACGGAGCCAACCGCATGCAGGTCCTCATCAACGACCTCCTCGACTTCTCCCGGGTGGGCCGCGTCCACCACGCGCACCAGAGCGTCGACCTCGGCTCCGTCGTGGAAGAGACCCTCTCCGCCATGAGCGTGACCATCGAGGAAACCGGTGCGCAAGTCACCTGCGACAAACTGCCCAGCCTGGTCGCCGATCCCACCCAGATGGGCATGTTGTGGCAGAACCTGATCGGCAACGCCGTGAAGTTCCGCCGCCCCGGTCACCAGCCCCGGATCCGGGTGACGGCCGCCGAGGAGGGCCCGCTGTGGCGTTTCACGGTGACCGACGACGGCATCGGCATCGCGCCCCAGTACGCCGAGAAGGTCTTCGTGATCTTCCAGCGGCTGCACACCAAGGACGTCTACAGCGGCAGCGGCATCGGCCTCGCCATGTGCAAGAAGATCGTCGAATTCCATGGCGGTACCATCGCCGTCGACCCCGATTACACGGACGGCACACGCATCACGTTCACCCTGGCCGAGGCACCGCCGTCGATCAGCGGCCCCGCCGCGAACTCCGAAGCCGCCGGCCCCGACCACGCGGAGCCGACGCCATGACCACAGCGCCGACAGCCCCCGGCACCAGACCGGCGGAGGCGACCTACCGCGTCCTGCTGATCGAGGACGACGAGGGCGACGCCCTGCTCGTCGAGGAGCTCCTCCACGACACCGGGCTGCGCTTCGAGCTCACCACGTGCACCAGCCTGGCCGAGGCCCGCGCCGAACTGGCCACCCCGCTCATCGACTGCATCCTGCTCGACCTGCACCTGCCGGACGTGTCGGGCACCGACGCGGTCACCGCCGTCCGCAGGCTCGCCCCGCACGCCGCGGTGATCGTCCTGACCGGCCTGTCCGAGTCGCAGGCGGGCCCCGAGGCGATGGCGGCCGGCGCCCAGGACTACCTGGTCAAGGGCAAGGTCGAAGCGGACCTGCTGCGCCGCACCCTGCGGTACGCCGTCTACCGGAGCCGGACCGAACGCGCCAGCGCCGAGGCACAGGCGGCGCGGCTGCGCGCCGAGGAGAACGCCCGCCTGGAGCGGGGACTGCTGCCCCAGCCGATCCTCGACACCTCCACCGTGACGGTCACCTCGCGCTATCTGCCCGGCGGCGAGCTGACCCTGCTCGGCGGCGACTTCCTGGACGTCGTGGAGTGCGACGACGGGCTGCTGCGCGCCGTCGTCGGCGACGTCAGCGGTCACGGCCCCGACGCGGCCGCCCTCGGCGTCTGCCTGCGCATCGCCTGGCGCTCCCTGGTACTCGGCGGGCACCGCGGCCCGGACCTGCTGCACCTCATGGAACGCATCCTGATCGCCGAACGCGGCAGCCACACCCTGTTCGCCACCTGCGCCCTGCTCACCCTCGACGAGAAGGCCCGCACGGCGAGCCTGCACCTCGCCGGCCATCACGAGCCCCTGCTCACCACCCCTGCGGGCACCCGGGAAGTGGCCGCGGAGCTCGGGATCGCCCTGGGCATCGCGCCGGAGCAGCGCAGCTGGGCGGAGACGGTCATTCCGCTCCCGGAGTCCGGAGCGCTGACCTTGTACACCGACGGCCTGACCGAAGGCCACAACGGCCCGGCGGAAGGCCGTCTCGGCGTGGAGGGACTCCTGGACCTGATCGACCAGCTGCCACCGGCCGACCCCGCCGCCCACGTGGACCGCCTCATCAAGGAGACCCACGCGCTCAACGCGGGACGCCACTCGGACGACCTGGCCGTGCTCCGGCTGGACTGGGGCAGCAGCTGACGCGTCCCCGGCCCGTGGCCGGGCTCGTCACCTGGCGGCCCCTGTCACTGTGGCCGGGCTGGTCACCCCGCGGCCATGTCCGGGCCGGGTAGCAGGGTCTCGTCGAGGTGGTAGCCCAGTTCCCGCAGTCCGCGTGCGACGGCAACGGCCCGGCGGTGGAGTTCGGCACGCTCGGGTGACATCTCGGTCTTTTCCGCCGGGCCGGCCTCGGGGTCGGGGGGAGCCGGAGTGGCGTCCTGCACCGCGTCCCAGGCCTCCCGTGCGACACACTCCGCGACTCGGTCGTCGGCCTGTCCCGGTCGCCCGGCGCTTCCCTCGCTCTGGTCCGTACGGGCAGCCCCGCGGCTCAGGTACTCCTCGATCGCGCGGCGGGCCTCGCGGGCGTCGGCCGATTCGTCCCCGGTGTCTTCCGTCTCTGTCGTCATGGAACGCAAAGTAACGCCCCTCCGCCCGGCGAGCCCCGCGCCACACGCCCGGAACCTTTCGTTCCATGATGCAGGTGCGCCACGCCCCCCCACGGCTCCCGCCGCTGGTGGGAGGGCATGCAGCCCCACCGCGATTTTCCGTCGACGACAGAAACAATCCACCCGCAGCAATCTAATTTCTATCCCGGTCGTGGTAGATTTCCTGCTGGCTTGGAGGGGTGTACGGGCAGTGGTCCGCCCTCCGGCGGTCCGACGAGCGAGAGGGGAGTGGCCGTGACTGTCGTAGCGACCGGCACGAGAACCGCGGAACGGATGAGCGCGGTCGCGGCGCAGGAACTTCCGGTGATCGAGGAGCCCGCACGGGTCGCACCGGGTGACGCGCGCGAGCTGTCGCGACGGTTCTTCGAGCGCCTGGCGGTGCTGCAGGAGGGTACGCGGGAGTACCAGTACGCTCGGAACACCTTGATCGAGATGAACATGTCGCTGGTGCGGTTCGCCGCCCGCCGCTTCCGTAACGTCGCGGACGAGATGGAGGACGTCGTCCAGGTCGGCATGATCGGCCTGATCAAGGCGATCGACCGGTTCGAGCTGTCCCGCGAGACCGAGTTCACGACCTTCGCCGTTCCGTACGTCGTCGGCGAAATGAAGCGGTTCTTCCGCGACACCACCTGGGCCGTGCACGTGCCCCGGCGCCTTCAGGAGCGCCGCGGGGAGCTGACGCGGGCGCGCGAGGAGCTCGAAATGCGCCTGGACCGCTCGCCCACGGTCAAGGAACTGGCGGCGCTGATGGGCGTCGGCGAGGACGAGGTCCGTGAGGCACAGCTGGCCGCCAATGGCTACAACTCCGCCTCCTTGGACGCCGCGCTCAGCACCGACACCGAGGACGGCGAGGCAGCCCTGGCCGACTTCATCGGCGCCGATGACCCGGCCATGGAACTCGTCGAGGACTTCCATGCGCTCGCCCCGCTGATGGCCGAACTCTCCGACCGCGAACGCCTGTTGCTGCGCCTTCGGTTCGGCGCTGAACTCACCCAGAGCCAGATCGGCGAAGAGCTGGGCGTCTCCCAGATGCAGGTGTCCCGCCTGCTGAGCCGTACCGTCGCCAAGCTCCGTACAGGAATGCTGGGCGCCCTCGACGACCCAATCGCCGAGTCGGCCTGAAAACACCCGTGGCCGGCTCCCGACGCTGAGCGCGAAAAGCCCACCCCGCGATCAGCCCGGTGAGCGAAGAGTGAATCTCGTAGCCCCTGAAAAGAAACTGTGGGGCCGAACGTAAACAACGGCGTGCAGGAAAACCGCACGTAATAGGGGACGGGCCCGACCATCAGTCGTGCCCGTCCCCTATACGCGTGCTACGTGCCGCGTGGTCTGTGTCTACCAGCGATACCAGCGGCCGCTTCCGCCCTTGGGACGGGCGACGAACCCGATCAGCCAGACGATCAGGACCACGATGGCGATCCACCACAGGGCCTTGAGCGCGAAACCGGCGCCGAACAGGATCAGGGCGAGCAGAAGAACGAGAAGCAGGGGAACCATAGTTATCAACCTCCAGTCCGCCGTGTGCCCCGAAAGGCTTCCGTCACACCCTTGAAACGACGAGCCGTGATTTCCCGACGCGCAGGCGGCGAGTACGCGGCGAGTACGCGGAGAGTGCGCCGGGGTGCGCGGAAAGCACCCGAGAGCATGGCCGTCTCCAGGATCGACGAGTGCGATTCGGTGGCCATCGGTTTAGAACTCGCGAATGGGGCCAGGAGTATCTACGTCACGGTGTGCCAACGAATGTGTGGGAGTGATTGTTGTGTCGGGTGACGAAAAGACGCAGTCGAAGGTCGAGCAGGCCAAGGGCAAGGTCAAGGAGACGGCCGGCCGTACGGTCGGTAACGAGCGCCTTGAGGCCGAGGGTCGTGCCGAGCAGGCCAAGGGCGACGCGCGCCAGGCCAAGGAAAAGATCAAGGACGTCTTCAAGCACTGACCTCGCTCGGGACGTAAAGAAGTGCACTGGGGCCCAGCCGGATGTGTCCGGCTGGGCCCCACGTGTGCTCGGTGCGCTACCCGGGCGTGGGCTGAAAGACCAGGAAGAAGAACCGGGCGCCCGGGCTCAGACACGGCTCGGCGGCACACATGGTGACCAGGCCTTGCTGGGACGGAGCGTGGCGCTCGCAGCACCTGTCCCGCGTGGAGCCGTAACTGCCCGGGCCTGCATAGCCGGGATGCCGCATGGTGCGGGTCTGGCCGTCGGGATGGCGGTACGCGACATTGTGGCTGCGGTAGATCGGCCCGGACGCGGGGTCCTCGGACACCTCCTCGTGGAGTTGCCGCAGGTCCTCGTTGTGGGGGTGCGCCGCCACCGCGGCCCGCAGCTGGGCCGCCACGGGGCCGGCCCACTGGTGCTCCCAGTCGACCAGATGGTGTTCGCGCGCGTCCTCTCGCAGCAGCATCCAGCGGATCAGGTTCTGCTCGGGCAGGCGAGGCGGCTCACCTTCCACCTGCGGGAAGATCGACACGAAGTCCTGGTTGTAGGCGAGCAGGTTCCACGCCACGTCATTGATGTAACAGGGTTGCCCCGTCACCTCGTTGACGGCCTTCTGCCAGGCGGGAGCGACACTCATGCCCGAGGCCGGGTCCAGGGGAGTGGGCGGCTCGTACCCGAGTGCGTAGATGTAGAGGGCGGTGCGCTCCCCTTCCTCCAGGCGCAGCACCTTGGACACGGAGTCGAGGAACTCCTGGCTGGGCGCCGCCATTTCGCCCCGCTCCAGGTGGCCGTAGGTGCGTTCCGTCACGAAGAGTGCCTGGGCGACCTGTGCCTGCGAGAGCCCCGGTGACCGGCGGCCGCGTCCTGTGCGCCGGGGTATGCCGAGTTCCGACGGGTCGATCTGCCCGCGCTTCCATTGCAGCAGCTGCCGCAACGCGTCCTTGTTGTTCACCCTTCGAACCCTCCCTGGCTGCCCCCACGCGACCTGTGGCCGCACATGTCGGAAGCGCCCACGCAGGTAATTCGCGAGCTGATCACACTACAGCTGAGGGACCGGTGGGCCGTAAGGGTTACTGCGTGGTGGACGATCCCGGGACGAATCACCCAGGGAGGGGCGGCGAACCCCCGCCTTCGGCCGTCCTGGCGTACGCGCCCGCGGCGGTCAGGGGAAGGGGTGCGGATGCGGGTTGACGTCGTCGGGGTGGAGCGGCCGGGAGGTGTGTCCGAGGCGGTGGGATACGGTCAGCACCCGGTCGAGGCCGGTGATGCGCCGCAGCTGGTGTCCGAAGGTCATGGGGAGCAGGCCGGGCACGAGCATCTTGACGCAGGCGAGATCGGAAGCGGCGTGGACCGGCGTGGTCTGGTCGACGACGATCGCTTCGAGGCCGCTCGCGGCGAAGCGTCCCACCAACTCGTCGAGATCCGACCGGAGATCGGGGTGGCGTGGCCAGGGCCGGCGGTCGCCGAGCTCGCTCAAGTTCCGGCGTTCACGTGGCGGCCGGCCCCCGGGGGCGAGCAGGAAGTCCAGACGGCGGGCGGCGACCGGGTCGCAGTACAGGAGCGCGTGGTCGTCCATCAGGCGGACCAGTTCGGGGTCGTCGCGCATGCGGGCGGCATCCTGCGCGCGCTGCGGGTAGATGAGTCCGTATGCCTCGATGGCGGTGACCAGTTCGTGCAGTGCGCCGAAGACGCCCCGCTCGACATCGAGCCCCGAACCGCCCGCGCACAGCACGCTGGGCCGGGGCGCGGCCGGCTCGGTACCCGGCGCCGGCCGCGGCTCTTCGTCGATGGCCGCGGCCCAGAAGCAGGGAATGCCTTCGCTGCCGGTCACGTCGAAGACCTCGACGCGGTAGCCGGTACGCTCCCGGATCCGGTCGGCGAGCAGGCCGATCCGCCGGTCGCGCGCGGTGTGCAGATCGAGCGCCGGAGCCGGTAGCCGGGCGTACCAGGTGAGCAGGAACGCGTCGCGCTCGGCCAGCTCCAGGAGGCCGTACAGAGCCGCCTCCTCAATACAGCCGCCGAGCGCGCAACCGTTGGAGATCTCGGAGACGAGCGGCCGGACGGACGGTGTCCGGTGCCGCCCGAGCCGGTAGTACGCGAGGCTCTCCGGAACCAGCACCGGCTGCTCGCGCGTGAGGGAGTACCCCCAGACCCACGGCATGACGAGGTCGGGATGGAAGGGTTGGAACGGGAAGCCGGGTTCCTGATAGCGGTGGGGTTCGTGGCTGCCGGTGGCCGCCGGGTCGAGGGCGGCGCCGGGGTGCCGGGCGTCGAGCTCGCGGTGACTGCCGTGTACCACCGTGCGACGCCCGCCCGGCCGACCTCCGCCGAGACGCTCCAGAGCCTCGGCGATCGCCGTGACCTTGGCGGTGCGGAAGTCGAGAGCGCGGCCATACCCCCCGTCGACCGACTCGGGCGGGCCGACCTTGGCCTCGGCGAACGGCAGGGCGTGCAGTCCACGCGTCCGGAGACCCTTGAGTACGCCGGTCTCGTCGTCGGCATAGCGCGCTTCCAGCGCGGCCCGCTCCGCGCGCAGATTCCGTATCCGCAGGACCGCGGGGTCCGGCTTGGGCCGTGAGACCCGCGGGATCACGGCGCCGGCCGCGGAATCCTCGGGCAGACCGCCGCAGTCCGGGCAGTGGGGGTCGGGCAGGAAGTGGTGCCGGGTGATCTCCAGGCCGTCGAGGCGGAGCATCGTGACGAGCTGTTCGGGGACCGTCCGCGCGGTGACGTGGTGGCCGGTGGCGCCGCCCGCTGGTTCGGGTCGCCGGACTTGATGCCCGGTGGCGGCACCTGCCGGTTCGGGCCGCCCGACGTGGTGGCCGGTGGCGGCACCCCCTGCTACGGGCCGCCCGGCCGTCGGCGCGGACGTGAGCAGGCGCAGAGCGAGGTTCGCCGCGAGGTCGGCAGCGATCGGGGTGAGCAGCGGAGAGACCGTGCCGGTGAGGCGGCTTCCGTACGTCGAGAGCAGGGCCGCCTCCTCGGCCGCGTCGGCCCGAGCTCCGGCCCGGCGGGTCGCGAGGCAACGGTGGCAACCGGGAATGCCGGGACGCACGAGCGGGCCGATCACCACACGATCGAGTTCCGCGAGAACGGGAAGGTACGACTGGCCCTGAACTACCGCTTCCAGCAAGCACTTTGATCCCGCGTCAGGCGTGTCCGCGGCGACCAGCAGCACCTCCGGCAGGAGATTCGGCAGATGGGACAGGGCCTCCACCCGGCGGAGGAGGGCTTGCCCGAGCAGGCCGCCGTCGTGGTGCACCCGTAGGGCGGCCGACGGGAGATCGGCCGACAGCAGATCATCAGTCATCGCAGCGCACCGCTCTCAGCAGATAGGGCAATACGTCGGTGGCGGCCGGATCGTGGTCGAGCGGCACGATCAGGGTGTCGTGCGCGGGACCCCGCAGGTCGCGGCGCGCCTCGTGCACCGCCTCGTCGAAGGTGGCGCCGGCACCCAGACCCCGCGGCGGGCGCGGTCCCATGGCGCCTACGGAGGCTGCCGGGACCAGGTGGGCGGTGCCCCGCTCGGGGGACCAGGCCCACAGTGAGGGACCGGCGAGTGCCGGGACGAATCGTCGGGGATCGAGGGCGAGCAGGGCATAGCGGGCCAGGGCACGTCGCGCGGTGCGCAGCCGCGCGGCGGTGAAGTCGGCCCCGGTGGCGTGGACTTGATGCTCGGCCCGGCCGGTGTGCGGGTCGCGGACCACGGCCCTCGCGGCATGCCGGGGGAACTGCGGCAGCGCGCCCTCGTCCAGTTCCGCGAGCAGTCCACCGCGCTCGTCGACGCACCCGGCGGCGCGCCGGGAGAAGTCCTCGGGCGCGACAGCGGGACCCGCGCGCAGGGTAGCGATCCCGGCGAGGAACGGGGCCGCGGACTCGGGCACGGCCGGGAACGCGGCCGGGTGAGGGCGGTAGGTGTGGCTGGTGGTGGTCAGGGTCGAGGTGTGCAGGCGGATGAGACGCGTCGGCTCGGCCGCCGTCGCTGTGGAGGCGCTGAGGACGGCGCGCTGAAAGTGGTGGGCGAGCAGGGTGGCCGCGAACTCGGTCGTCGCGCAGGCGTCGTCAAGGACGCGAGGTGAGGGGTGCGTCCCCTGCACACGCAGCCAGGCGCCGAGCCAGCCGCCGGCGGTGCGACGCGGCCCGGGCGCGAGCGCCGGACCCAGCCACCAGGATTCCGTGTCCCGGACGGCGGCGGCGAACCACACGCCCCGCGTGCGGCACTCCTCGTCGAGCCCGGCGACGGACTGGGCTTCGTCTGCCTCTGCGAGCAGCAACAGCGCGTCGTGACCACCGGCCGCCAGCGCCGCCACGGCGGCCTCGGGGTCAGCCACCGGCGTGATGTCCGACAGGCCGGTGAGCCGCAGAGCTCCGGTCAGGGCGTCCACCGCGGCCGTCGTGCCGAGGACCAGGGCGCGGAGGTGGGGGTGGCGAACGGTGCGCGGATCCGGCTCGTGCCGTGCACCGTCTTCCAACAAGCCGTGCTCGTCGGCGAGTTCAAGGACGCGCAGCACCGTGGCGCGGCGGGCTCCGGCGAGGCCGTCGAGGAGCTGCTCCACCGTGCGGGTGCCGTCCAGGAACGGCGCGAGCCGGTCCAGCCAGCCGGCGATGCCCGGCGCGGCGATCAGGTCGGTGCCACGGCTGGAGCGCACATGGACGGTGCCGCTGCCGCTCGGCGTCAGGAAGACGTCGCGGCGCAGGAGCGGAACGGACGCGGAGGTGATCACTGGGTCCCCGGGGAGAGGGCGGTCGGGATGGACGGCACGGTCACGACGTTCCTTTCGCGTCGACGGAGCCGATCCGGCCGGGAGGGGCGAACAGATGACTCGTCGGTGTGCCGCCGCCGCGTTCCGGTCCGAGCAGCGCGGCGAGCAACGTGGTGCGATGGGGATGCGCGCGCAGTACCGCATCGGCGGCGGTGACGTCGACATCGCAGCGGAGCCCCGCGCCGAGCCCGGTGCGCGCCGCGGCCAGGCCGATCCGCTGGCCGATGACACCGGCCCGCAGATTCAGCATCCGGTACCAGCGGTCGCCGTACAGCGGGTAGCCCGCCTCGTAGTCGCCGGTGACGAGCACGGCACAGGCGGCCTCGAACCCGGCCGCCTCTCCCGGGCCGCCGGGCGGGAACAGGCCCCGGGGCGTGACGCCGGCGGTGACCGGAACGAGCCGGCCTGTGCGCGGGTCGCGCCGGTGACATCCGGCGTCGAGTCCGGTGACGCGCTGGGCGACCACATAGACGTCGCAGCCCGCGGGCGGGGCGTGATCGAGGGGGATCGGTCGGACGGCTTCCTCCAGGACCGTGAGCAGAGAGCCCAGCGCGATGGGGGCAGGCTCGAAACCGGAGCGGGCCGTACGACGCCGGAGCAGCGCGCGCTCGGGCGCGATGGCACCCGGCGACCGGGCCGTGATGACCGAATGGACGTGCTCCACGCGGGAGTTGAGGCCGAGCAGCCGACCCACCTCCTCGGCCGCGAACCGCACATGCGTCATCGGTGTGGCGCCGGCCGACTCCAGCAGAGTGAGCGCCTGCCCGGTCAGTACACCGGTGTCGAGGGCCTGCAGACGGTGGCCGAAGGGGCCGTAGCGGGCCAGGTTCGCGTCCAGCCGGCTGGTGATCAGCAGTACGCACTCGGGTCGCTCGGTCGGCGGCCGGTCCAGTGCGCCGGTCAGGCCGGTACGCAGGTCGGCCCTGGAGAGGAGTTCGAGTGCGTGGGCCGACGGCAGATAGTGGAACAGCCCGCAGCCGGTGGCCGCGTACACCTCACCCGGATACGCGCCGCCGCCCGACGGCACCGGCCGGCCGGTGCGCGCGCCCGCGCCGGTCCATTCGATCCGGGTGACGCCGTTGAGCAGGGCGAGGACCGCACCCAGCCGCTCCGGGCCGGCGGCCGCCGGATCACGGTCGTCCGAGGGCGCCGGGAAGGCCGGCGGGAACGGCAGAGTCAGGACGGGCGCGCCCGGATGGTGCTTGGGCGCGGTGTTGCTCGCAGCGGGGTCGATGGCGGGCAGCACACTGCCGTGGCGCGCGTGATAGCGACGCGCGGACATCCCTCCGGTCTCGGCGGACGGCGGGTAGGCGTCGGACGGCGGAGCCGACGAGGTGGTCCTCATCCGCCGGTCCGCGCCGACAGGGTGATGTGCTCCGGCGTGCCCGGGCCGCTCGCGGCGGTGGCCAGGACCAGATCGAGGGCGCTGACCCCGTAGACCTCCTCCACCGCTTCGGCCGCGAGGTGGCAGAGCAGATAGCGGGTCAGGCCGGGCAGCCCGAGGCGGGAGAGATGGAGGTAGGTGTAGTTGAGCATCAGGCGGTAGCGCAGGAAACGCGGGTCCCGGTACATCATCTGCTTGTACGTCGCGCTGCCGCTGATCGTCCGGTGCAGGGGGCTGGCCGCGACCAGACCGCCGACGCCGTTCTCCTCGTCGGTCGGTATCTCCGCCTCGGGAATCTCCCCTGCCTCGTACAGCGCGGTCCAGCGGGTCGATCGTGGCCACCCAGCGATGCAGCGCCCTTGCCTCGTCCGCCCCGGACGCGGCTGCGGGCGCCGTGGAATCGAAGGCGGCGACCACGGCGCGCACCTGGGTCGTGAGCGTGGCGCGGTTGGCCGCGTACCGCCGGTCGAAGGCGGCCCGCACGTCGGGGCCGACCGTACTGAGATAGCCCTCGGCGTGGGACCGGAAGGAGACGAAACCGCGGCGGATCGACGGGTCCTGGGGGTGCCGGCAGAGGGTGTGCGCGGTGGCGAGCATCAGGCGCAGGGCCAGCGTCTCGCGCGGCACTCCCACGGCGACGGACTCCAGGTGCTCGAAGAGCAGCCCGTTGGTCTTCTCGTAGAAGAGAGCCAGTTCGTCGGCGCCGACCGGGCAGCCCAGCACGTCGACCCGGCGGTCGTGCTCTTCCCAGACGATCGAGTTGTCGGCGTAGAAGGGGGTCAAGGGGCCGGGCTCGCGTTCGGCCGCGGCGAGGCGCCGGTGCAGGGGCAGCAGGGCGGCCTCGTCGAGGGGGGCGGCGGTGGACGGCCGCCGCCGGAGATGGCCCCCGATCAGCCCGGAGACGGCCGGGACGACCAGCTCGTCGAAGACGGTGGGCGTGGCCCGCACGACCAGACGCAGATGGGGACCACGGCGCCAGTGCCGCAGCACGTACGCCGATTCGGCGTGACCGGCGCAGCGCTCGATCACCGGGCGCACGGCGTCCAGGATCAACTGGTCGATGTCGTCACCGAAGTACGCGATGTGCGCCGCGCGCCATTGTGGCGCTTCCGTCTGGGGGATGGCTGTCACGGGAGTCACTCCTTGGCGGTTCGCCGGCACGGATGGTCGTCTTCGCTCGTCACGTCCTGCACTGCCAGCAGGGCCAGGGCGCGCAGAGTGGCTTCTTGGCCGAGCTGAATGCCGAGGCGGTTGCAGGCCAGGTGGGTCAGATGGCCCGCGAGGGCGGCAGGCTGGGCGGCGTACCGCTGCGCCGTGCGGCAGGCGGCCAGCCATCCGCTCACCGGGTCGACGCCGGCCGGCGCGGTTCCGGTGATTGCTGTCGCGCGGGCCGCGCGGGCGACGGAGAGCAGCGCGGCTCGCCTGTTGCCGTACTGCGCCAGGACATCCGGTGTCGGCCGCCCCGGCCCGGCCTCCTGGTCCAGGGCGCCGGTCAGCAGGGCGAAACAGTGCGCCGCGCGCCGGGCCTGGCTCCATTCGGCCTGTACGGCGGCGACGGCCAGCTCGCTGCAGGTGGCGAAGGCCTCCTCGGCGGCGCGCAGGGCGACGCCATGACCGTACTTGCCGTGCTCGGGACGGTATGAGTCGAAGGCGAGGCTGTCGTTGGGGGCGAGGACGCCCGGCTCGCTCCCCGGCTCACGGGCGGCCAACTGGGCTGCAAGAGACTGATATTGACGCTCAGTCATTTCCCGGGACGACGGAATACGGCGGAACAGCTCCGCCGCGTGGTCACGCAGGACGAGGCGTACGGCAGGTTCGGCGGCCGGCGTCGCGGGACGCAGCCGCAGATGCGGGCCGCCCTGCCAGTGACGGAGGAAGAAGAACCGGTCGGCAAGACCCTGTCGCCGCAGCTCCGCGACGGCCCCGGGAATCAGCGTGCGCACCACCAGATCGAGCGGATGCCCGGTGAACACGCAGGCGCTGACCCAGCGATCCCCCGCGCCCGATGCGTGCGGCATCTCCGGCACCGGAACGTCTGCGGTGGGACGGGTCGTCATATTCGCCCCCGCCGGTGAACCGATGGGAGCGGCGCCGTGGGCATCTCGACCACGAACTCCGACACATGACGCCGGCCGTCGCGGTACGCCGGTGCGTCGTGGAGGTCGGGCAGCGCCTCGGTGAGCAGGAGCGGGCGGCCCGAGGCCGAGGCCCGCTCGAAGACGCGCAGGAGATGGGCGTGCGCGAAGTCGAGGTACACCGGTTTGCGGTCCTTGTCGTGCAGGGCGGGCCCGCTGAAACCGTCGGCGGGGCGCGGAGTGAGGACGCGCAGGAAGCAGCGCTGCGGCAGGCCGAGGGCCACCCGCCATGCGTGGATGCGGACGAGATGGGCGGCGTCCTCCTCGCCGGCGGCCCGGGCGGGTGCCTGACCCGGGTCGATGAACCACGTCGCACGCCGCACGACCACGGCCCCGACGGCGAGGCGGGGCAGCGCCGTCCAGCCCGGGACCGCCTTGGTGTCCGCGTCCCGCCCGCCGGGGGGCGCGCTGGTCCGCCGGGCCGGAAGGAGGTGCCACAGCTGCGGCCAGTCCGACCAGAAGGCGTACGAGGTCTGGCCGAAGGCCTCCACCAGCAGCCGGGCCTGCAAGGGGAGGAGCGGCGTGGCCAGCAGACCCGAGTGGAGCGGTCGTACGACCCGGCCCATGGCGCGGTGCACCAGGTGCAGCCGCTGTGTGTGCCGGTCGTGCACGACGTCCAGATCGGCGGGACGGATCAGCTGTTCGGGAGGCCGGTGCGAGGTGGCGCCCTCCAAGTCGAGCGCGTAACGGGCCGCGGGGACACGCTGGTTGAGGGCGCTGCCGAAGACGGCGTCGAACTCGGCGTAAAGGGGGCCGTTCGGAGTGTCCTGTGGGGGGACAGCTCCGTCGGGGACGGCAGCCTGTGGCGGGAAAGCTCTGTCCGGGGCGCCGGCTTGCGGCGGGAGGGCTCTGTCCGGGGCGGCGGTCTGCGGCGGGAGGGCTTGGTGCGGCGCCGAGTCGCCGGCCGGTGCGGCGAGCAGGCGGGCGATCCGGGTCAGGCCGGTCCCATGACCGCAGGTCACCGTATTCAGTACGAGGCCGAGCCCGCTGGCGGTGGTCGGGTCGGGCAGGGTCTGGACGTAACAGGCATGCGTGTCGCCGGCGAACGCCGGGTCGGGCCATGTGCCGCAGAGGTCGCGGACGGCCCGCGGGTCGAGCCGAAGGGTGCCGTCGGATGCCGGGGGAGTGCCGGCGATCAGACGGCGCAGCTCGTCCTGCCGCCCTGTGTCACGGTCGCTGGGAGCGTGCGCCTCGGCCGTCGCCCACCAACCACCGAAGTCCTGAAGGAAGCGGGTGAACGGTTGGCCGAAACCCGGACCGTACGCGGCCACGGCGTGCTGCACAAGCGCCTTGCGCGGTGGCGTGAGGGTGTCGAACGGCGCGAGCAGGGCGGGTAGGAGAGCGAGGTCGGCGAGGGCCGGCTGCCAGGCGGGCGCGTCGAGGGTGGCGGCCGCGCCGACGGCTACCGTGTGGTGGAAGTGGACGGGCCCGGACTCCAACGGCCTGTTGGGCGGCTGTAGTTGGAGTCGTCGCGCGGCATCCCTCAGGTGGCGCCGGAGGTCGTCGGCGATGCGCCGATGGGCGCCGGGCGGGGCATTGCGCGCGGTGTCGATCCGGTCGCGCACGGAACGGAGATCGGCCAGCAGGAGGGTGAGCCGGGCGTCGTGCTGCTGCCCGGAAAGGTGGCGGCCGAGCCACTCGCAGAGTGTGGTGGCGTCGAGCTCCTGGTCGGGCAGGCCGAGGCGGACCTCCAGGAGGCCGAGCCGGACGAGTCGGGCGATGACGGCGTCAGCGGCGCTGTCCGGGCCGGGCGCACCGAGCAGGGCGCGCAGCCGTTGCGGGCTGCCGGCCTCGCGGGCGGCTTCCAGGATCGCGGTCAGGGCCGGCGTAGCGGGCAGGGCGCGCACCTCGCCGGACGGGCCGGGCGCCGTGAACAGCCACCGGTCGCCGCCGTCGGGGGAGTGTGTCGGTGTGGCCGACGGATTGACGCGCAGGTCGACGGCGCCGGCCAGTTCCGGTACGAGGGCGAGGGCCGCGGCGATCCGGGACAGCGGCAGCAGACTCGCCTCGGCCACCTGGGCGAGGGCATGGCTCTGCAGGTGAACGCCGAGATCACCGGCGGCACTGGCATCCCCGACGGGACCGAGGACGCCCGCGGCACCGGCACTGCCGGCGACCGTGGGTGCCCAGTCGGCGAAGCCTACGGCGGCGAAGGTGGTCAGCGGGCTCGGCTTGGCCATCGCGCGGCCCGCGTACTTGGCCAACCGGACGGCCGCTCCGTCCAGCGGTCGTCGCCGAGCCGGATCGCGCCCGCTCCACCGCAGCAGGTCTTCGTACAGGTCAGGGCTGGCGTAGTCGAGACCGGTCGCGAAAGCGGCGTCCTGGACGAGTGCGCCGAGGGCGTCGGCCGCTGAGCGGGTCTCGGCCGGCAGGACGCGGTCCAGTTCGGCGAGGAGGCCGGTCCGGGTGTGGCGCAGAGTGGCATGGGTGTGGAGGCGTTCGGTGAGTGCGGCGCCGAGTACGCGCGGCGGGGCCGCCGCCTCGATCAGCCGGTCGATACGGGCCCCCTGGTGTACCGCTCGGCGCAGCCCCACGAGCCGCGCCTTGTGCGGACGGGCCGGCTCGGTGCCGATGAGCGTGTGCAGCGTATCGCCGATTCGATCCGCGTCGTCGGCCAGCCGTTGGTCCAACGAGACGATACGCAGGGCGAGTTCGGTGCTGCGGGGGATGCGGGAGGTGTCGAGTGCGGTGGTGGGAAGGCCGGCGATGCGTACACCCACGCGGGGGCCGGGCGGTGCGGACCGACTCGTGGTGGTCGTGCTCGCGGACGCGGTGGGCCGGCCCATCAGAACACCACCGGCAGGCGGAAGGCGGCTCCTGGCCGGGCCTTGCCGATGGCCACCTGGAAGACCACGGTCTCGTCGTCCGGGGCCAGACCGAGCAGGCGTTCGGCGGTGGCGGCGTCGTAGCCGTTGTGGACCCGGGCGGACAGGCCGTGGCGTGCTGCCGCCACACAGATCAGGTGTGCCGCCGCCCCAGCGGTCAGGTGCACTCTGCGGAAGGCGTCCGCGCCGTACCGGGAGACGGCGGTGCCACGCCGTACGGCGATATAGGCGGTGCAGGCGGTGGAGCGGAAGTTCACCGACACGCGGCCCTCGGTCTGACCGATCTGTTCCAGCAGCGTGAGCGGGTCGCCGTCGCGGACCTGCCAGAGGCGGCCGCCGCTGTGGACGTAGTGGCCGGGGGCGAAGTCGGCGACCCGCCGCACCAGGAGGTGGCAGGAGAAGTCGGGGAACGGTGCCTCCGCCAGGGCCGCGCCGAGATCGGCGAGCAGCGCCCGGGGTGCCGGGGCCGGTACGGGGTCGAACAGTGCGGCGCCGGAGTGGCGGGCACGCAGCACCGTGGCGAGGTCGGACGGAAGCCGGCGTGGGGCAGCTGGCGGAGGGTCTGCGCAGGGCAGTATCTCCACATAGCCCATCGGGTGCTCGGCCGCGGGCAGCCGGCCGGCGCAGAGGGCGTCGAGGGTGTCCCGGTCCTGGCCGGCCCGGGTACGCAGACCGAGGGCGGTGGCGACCAGGTGCACCGAGCCGAGCAGCATTCCCGCCTCTTGCGCGCAGAGCCGCGGAGCGTAGTCGCCGTAGAGCTGTGCCGTCCGGGCGAGTCGGCTGCTGATCACGGCGAACCGGGACGCTGCTGGCTCGCGGCTCTGACCATCCGTCATCAACCTGTCCAAATCTATGAGTTGATGATGCAGCGGATCGAAGCGGAACGCCGTGGTAAGGGTGGCCAGGGTGAGTTCGCTGGGGTATCGGCAGCGGGCGGAGGCCACCGCGCGGTGCAGCGGCCAGCCGCCCGGGGAGAGGTCGTGGTGGAGCAGGCCGTAGGAGTAGTGCAGCAGCGCGGCGATGACGGCCGGATCGCCGAGGCCGGTCTGGTGGCCGAGACGGGCCGCGCCGGCGTGGGCGGCCGGTGAGGGGCCGAGGGAGGAGACCAGGTGGAGCGGCGGCGGTGCCAGCGGAAGCCGGTGTCCTGGGGGGAGCGGGTCGAGTTCCGCGTCCGAGTGTCCTGGTGCCGCGTGGCCGGCGGCGAGGGTGGGCGGAATCGCCTTGCGGGAGTAGACCGCGTCGGCCCAGAGCGCCGGGGGAAACGGCTCGATGACCGCAGGACTGCGAGGGGGCCTCTCGGTCACCTCGGTCGTCCTCTCGGTCTCCTCGGCCGTCTTCTCGATCGCTCCGGTCGTCCTCTCGGTCACCCCGGTCGCTCTCTCCGCCACCCCGGTCACGACGACTCCGCACCGAGGAAGCATCCGGTGGCCAGGTCAAGTACCACTGCTGCGGCCGTGGTCGACGGTTGTGCACCGTCGTCGGTGGTGTCCAGGCCTGCCACCCGGTGCAGCAGGTGCATGCAGAGCTGGTTGGCGGCGAGGGCCGCGATCGGGCCACCGAGGTAAGGACTGGGCTCGGGCACACCGGGAGCCCCCACGTTCGTGGCGGACGCCGAGCGCTGAGCGGGCTCCGCATCCGTGGCGGTCACCGTGTCCTGATCGTGCACAGCACGGGGCGGCCCCTCGGAAGCGGTGGGGTCCTGCGCGTCTCCGGAGTCGATGACCGCGCTGATCACGATGTGGTCGTCCCCGGCGACAGCTTGGCCGTGGAGCAGCCCGGCGCGGAGCGCGAGTGTGCGGGCCATATGTGCCGACCGGGCATCGGGTACGTCCGACGCGTGGAGTACCACGCCGACGCCCGGGGGAAGTGGGGGCGAGTCGTTGCTCAGCTGCTCGTAGCGGAAGGAGCCACCCTCCTCCTGGAGCAACGCGACACATGTGCCAAGACGTGCCAGGTCGGTCGTGGTCCTGGCATTCACCTCGGGTTCCGTCACACGGAACCGGACATGTGCCACACCCGAGGCGAGCAGGGCGAGGACCAGCGCGCTCGCCATGTGTCCGGAACCCACCACCAGCGCTGCGCAATGGCGATAGCGCTCGAAGCGCGCCTCGGGGGAGTCCGTGCGCGCCGCGATGAAGTCGATCAGCGCCGTGTGGTGCTCACACACAGCGGAGTTCAGTCCGTGGGGCAGATCCGCCGACGCGTCCCGTACGAAGCCTTCCCGGGCCAGCAGTTGCACCAGCGCGCGGACATGGTGTGCGGCCTGGGCCGGCAGGTCGGCGGTGAGTTGATCCAGGGGGTTGTGGCCGTCGAGGAAGGGACGCAACCGCTCCAGCCAGGGATAGATTCCCGGCGCCGCGAGGGCGGTTGTGCGGCCGGGCCCATTGATCACCACGCCCCGTTCGGAGGGCAGCAGATGGGTGTCGGGAAGGAGTCTCGGCTTCGTCTGCACCTCCTCGCGATGGCCGGCGGGTGAACGCGCTCTCGCAGGCGTGAACGCGCCGGTCGAGGCTGCGCTCGCGGCCTCCGGGCGGCCGACATTAGCCCAGGCGAATGGTCTAGTCCACCCCCTTCCCAGTTCCTCATCTGTCACGCTAGTGTCCCAATTGGACGTCCACATAAGCCCGTTGATGCTCCATTAGGTTCGAAAGGAGGGCTTTGATGAACGAGAACAGCAACGCTTCACCCTCGCTCGCTGCCGCGGTCGCCGACCTCGCGCTGGACCTCGACCTGGACTCGCTGGCCGGGGACGAGCACAGCCAGTCGCTCACGGCGGGCCACGGTATGACGGAGGTGAGCGCGTCCTTCTGCTGCGCTCCGCCGCCGAACTGCTGTAACTGCAGCTGTTCCTGAGTCGGTAGCGCGTGCCGGGCGAGCCCGTGGCCCGGCACGCGCGTCGCTCACGGCAGTGAGACTTCCTGGGCGTCGCCGACCCCGAGGACGGTGAGCGGTCTTCAGCCGGCCGATGTCGTCCGTGACCCCGACGGTGAGCGGTCGTCGGCAGGCCGACGTCGTCCGTCTCCCCCTCGGCTCTACCGTCCCGCCAGCCTGTGGAAAGCACGCGCCACGCCGCCGGCCGGATGGATGAACCGAGCGGCCCACTGGTGCTGTGACCGTTGTCGGCTCAGGCCCACACCCGTCGCGGCAAGCGCCGAAGCCATGCCACCGACCGCGAGTCCGGCCCGGGGATGGGCCGTGCTGGAGATCCAGCCGATGAGTGGGGCGGTGAGCGGCGTGGTGCCGAGGGAGGCGAGCGTGTACAGGCTCATGACCCGGCCGCGCATGGCGTCGTCCGTACCCAGTTGCAGCGCGGATTTCGCGGCGGTCATGAACAGGATCAGTACGGCACCGGTAGGCACCAGCATGACCAGGAAGGTCGGGTGGCTCGGCATGGTGCTCGTGGCGACTTCGAGCACCCCGAATCCGAACGCCGTGCCCACCAGATAGCCCGGACCGCAGGAACCTCTGCGGGCCGCCGCCGCGGAGCCCGCGACGGCGCCGACCGCGAACGCGGTGGAGCCCAGTCCGAAGGCGGCCGGTGAGGTGTGGAAGACATCGCTTGCCATCAAGGCCGTGGTGATCTGGAAGTTCATGCCGAATCCCGCGACCACGCCGACCAGGACGAGCGGGGCGCCGAGATCCGCGCGAGCCCGCACGTACCGCAACAATTCCCTTACCTGGCCCTTGGCTCGCGGCGCCCGGACGGGCTTGGGGTCGCCCCGTCGACGCTTCGGCTGCATGCGCAGGAGCGCGGCGATCACGACGAGGTAGGAGAAGGAGTTGAAGAAGAACGCCGGGGCGACACCGAAGACGCCGATCACCGGGCCGGTCAGGGCGGGACCCGCGATCCGGGCGAGGTTGAACACCGCGGTGTCCAGCGCCACTGCGTTGGGAAGGTCCGCCGTGGGGACGGTCTGTGCGATGAAGGATTGCAGCGCCGGTTTCTCGGCCACCAAGGTCAGGCCCATCGCCAGTGCCAGGGCGTAGACGGCCGGCAGACTCACCGCATGGGTGAGGGCCAGCACCCCCGGGGCCAGCGAGACCAGGCACAACACCGACTGTGTGACGAGAAGAATCTTCCGCAGGGAACAGCGGTCCGCGAGGACTCCGCCCCAGGGACCGAAAAGCAGCAGCGGCAGGAACTGAAGCGCCGTGATGATGCCGAGGGCCGTGCCGTCGCCGTGGGACAGATCGAGGACCAGCCATGACTGGGCCACCTTCTGTATCCACGTCCCGGTGTGGGAGCCGAGTTGGCCGAGTGTGAGCAGCCTGAATTCCCGGTGCCGCAGTGACCTGAGCATCCGCCGGCTCACGTCACCACTCGCCGAGGGCGAGTCCTGAGGGCGGGTAATGCCTTCGTCGGAAGGCGTGCTGGGGCGAACGACCGTATCCTCCTGGGATTTGGATTAACCGGCGCACGTACGGTGCCGTCCGTCGACACCGTGCCGCCGCCTTTTCACGTCTTCATGTCTTTGCGCCTTCGCGCCCACACGTCTTCGCGCCCACACGTCTTCGCGCCCACACGTCTTCGCGTCCGGGCGCGCCGCGCGTCGGATAGACCCGTCAAGGCGCAGGTGTGCGCCGCAGGCGGGCGTCGCAGGCCTCGGCGATGGCGGGCACGACCTGGTGGAGGTGTTCACGCCACCCGACGTTGGCGTTGACCTCGCAGATCGTGAAGCTGCCGTCCGGTTCGAAGAGCAGGTCCACGCCGGCGACCCCGAGCCCCAGAACCTCCGCCGCCGCCACTGCCAGTGCCTCCCCGGCCGGGTGCAGGCCGGTGCACGGTGTCGCGGTTCCTCCGAGGGCGAGGTTCGATTTGAGCCCACCGTCGGCGGCCAACCGGACCTGCGCCGCGACGGCCCGGCCGTCGACGACGATCACCCTCAGGTCCCGCCCGTGCGAGTACCGCACGTACTCCTGGAACAGGTACGGCGCCTCGTCGTTGAGGCTGCCTTGAATGTCGTGCAGCATCGCCGTGTCACGAGCCAGGAAGACCCGGCGTCCACGATGGCCCCGTACCGACTTCACCACACACGGCTCGGGTACTCCCGCCCGCAGCACGTCGGTCATCGACGCATCGACGTAGGTGCGGGTGTCGGGTACCGGGAGCCCGGCCACCGCGAGTTGTTGCAGATGCCAGAACTTGTTCACACACGCGAGCACGGCATCGATCGGGTTGAGCAGCACCGTGCCCATGGCCTCCAGATGCCGCAGCAGGGTGATCTCCCGGTCCGTGGAGAGTCTGGGAGTGGACAGGCGCGCATAGGCGAGCTCCGGCGGAGCGAGCGGCGTCCCGTTCAGGTCGTGCAGGGTGAGGCGCCCGGCGCGGACGCCCAGCACCAGGTCGCTGGTCCGCATCACCGCACTGCGGCCGCCCAGAACACGCTCGAACCCGCCTGCGAGTTCGGCGGTGATCCGGTCCTGGTCGAGCCCACCGCCGAGGAGCAGCCAGAAGGGTGCGGTGGCCTGACACTCCGGGAAGGCCTTCGCCGGGACTTCGGTTACGGTCATCAAGGTGCTCCTCAGGACATCGACGGCCACACCGTGCGGGTGGCCCCTACTGCCTATGTGTGCCGCGCACCGGTAAGGGCAGCGTCGGACACCTGTCGTCGACAGGTGGATCACAGTGCCATCCGGTAGTCGGACAACCCGTCAATTCGCCCATATGTGGCCGTGTTTCCCTGTGGCGGCCGCAAAGGTGGGGCCTTGCCGTCGGTGCTCCGGCGGATGTGAAGGCCCCCGGGCCCCCCCCGTTGCCGGTGGGCGGCGGCCGGCTCCCTGGCGTGTAACGCTTCGGGGCGCTGCGGCCAAGTAGAGGTGTAAGGCATCACACGCCGCTCAGCCCCAAGGAGCCATCCGTGCCAGCGGAGCATTCGACAGCACCACCCGCGCGGGACCCCGCCGGGTTCGCCGCGTTCTATGAGCAGCAGTTCGACACCGTGCTCGGCTTCGTCACCCGGCGCGTCGACAGTCCGCACCTGGCCGCCGACCTCACGGCGGACATCTTCGTGGCCGCGCTGGAGAACGCGCACACCTATGACGCCCGACGCGGCGCGCCCGTCGCCTGGCTGTACGGCATATCCCGCAATGTCATCTCCGCACACTTCCGGGGAAGCTCCCGCGAACAGCGCGCGGTTGCGCGGATCACCGGCCGAAGACTGCTCGACGACCAGGACATCAGCGCCATCGAGGGGCGCATCGACGCCGCGCGCTCCGTCCGGCGGATGGCAGTCGCCCACGCCGCCCTGCCCGACCCCCTGCGCGAACTCCTCGACCTGGTCGCCCTGGATGGACTGACCACCCGAGAGGCCGCGCAAGCGCTGGGCATCAGCTCGACCGCCGCCCGAGTCCGGCTGCACCGCGCCCGCAAGGCTCTGCAAGCCGCCGAGCAGACCCGTACCGACCACCGCGAAACCGTTCTGGAGGCCACCCAGTGAACACACCCGTGCACTTCAAGCAGCAGCTCGCGGACGAACTCAACGCCCGCGCGACCGCCCTGGTCCCCCAGAGCGGCCTCCGTGCCCGAACTCGCGTACCGCGCGGGCGATTTACCTTGGCGCTGGGCGCCGTCGCGGCCGCGGTGGCCGTGGCCGTCGCCGTGCCGCTCCTCGGCGGCACGCACCATGGCGCGCAGGACGGGCAGACCGCCACCGGTACGTCGGCAGCGCCGTCGCTCCAGGTCAAGGGCGGCCTCGACATCGTCACTGCCGACTACGCGGTGAAATCCGTCCCCGACGGCACGATCGCCGTGAAGGTGATGAACCCCAAGGGCATCCCCGGGCTGCAGGCCGCTCTGCGCAAGGCAGGCATCCCCGCAACGGTGATGACGTTCTCGGCCTCGTGTCACACGAAGGTCCAGTACGACGGCAGTGTCGACTCCATGCAGGTGTTTCCCCGAGAAGCCGGGGGGAGCGGCCTCGATGGCCGCTACTCGCTGATCAAGCCGAGCGCCGTCCCGGCCGGTGACCATCTGCTGTTCGTGCCGACCGTGGGCAGCCAAGGGCAGATCGGCACGCTGCAGATGTCGGTGGTACGCGAGGTCCCGAGCTGCGTTCCGGAGGCCGACAACGGGATCGGCGCCGGCTACGTCGCTCCGGGCACCAACCCGTAGACCGGCACGCAGCTCGCCCTACAGGCCGACGCGCAGCCAAGCCGGTACGCGCCGGCGCTCAGCCTGGGCGGCCGGCTCCGCGCATGCCTCGCGAGTGGCTTGATGGACCGGTGGTTCGTCGGGCCCGAGGCGGGCACGCGAGCCGGCAGGGGTCGGTACTGGTCTGGTACGCGACGGGTATCCCATGCGGCTGACGCCCGCGGTCGTCAGCCCTCGCCGCTGGGATTCCCGTTCAGGCTCCGGCGCCGCTTCCGTTTCCGATCGGCACCACGCACCACGTCGCCCGCAGCGAGGGTCAGGGATGCCACGGCTCGGACCCAGCGCGGCCCGCCACGGCTCGACCAGACCACGCACACGCACCCGGCGACCACCAGCACCAGCACTCCCAGCAGTATCAGGCCCACCACGTTCCTCGCCTCCGTACACAAGCGGTCGATCCCCGTCCCCCAGGGCACCCCAGGCAAGCAGGGTCCTTGCAGGTCTGGCAAGGGCGGGGCGCGCTCGCGGGGCGTGACCCGTACGGCCCAGCAACGCTGAGGGTCGGGGGCGGGTGGCACGGAGAGTAGGTGCAGACGTAGGACACACCTGAGGACACCCACCATCAGGACACCCACCATCAGGACACCCACCCTCATCCGAACACTCACTATCAGGACACCCACCCTCATCCGAACACTCACTATCAGGACCAGGACGCGGTAAGTGATGACCTTCGGGCTGAGCCCGCCGCACGCAGGGAAGACCAGCAGGTGTCGGCGAGAGCGCGCGTAACACGCTGCTCGGCGCAGCTCGGCGGCAAGCACCAGCCGGGCCGGGCGGCGACGCCCGGCCCGGCGCTGACCCACTCGCCGGCCCGAGCCGGGGTGCACGGGACGCCCCACCTCCGGTGCACGACGCCCCACCTCCTCCGACCAGTGCGCCACATGTCTCCTCACACCCGGCAGACAAGGTCACGACCATGAAGAACGCATCGGCCGCCGAACCCGGCGCCGGACAGCTGCACCGGCTGGGACGCTGGTGCGCCACGCACGCCTGGCGGATCGTCATCATCTGGCTGGTCCTGCTCGTCGCGTGCAGCGTGGCCGACCGACGGTGGGGCGGCAGCTTCGCCGACAGCTTCTCGCTGCCAGGCACCAGCACCCAGACCGGCGCGGACCTGCTCAAGAAGCACGGCGGCACGTCCGGGACCTCGGCCCCGGTCGTGATCAAGGCCGAGCAGGGTTCGGTCGCCGACCACCAGGCTTCCGTCGACGCCGCCGTGAAGAACCTGCAGCACCTGCCGGACGTCGTCTCGGTGAGCAACCCGCTCACGACGCCCGGCGCCGTCTCGTCCAACGGCACCATCGCCCAGATCAGCGTCACGTTCACCAGCACCCCGGCCGGGTTCGACCACTCGTACGTCGGCAAGGTCGACGACGCCGTTCAGCCCCTGCGCTCCGACCACGTGAGCGTCGACTACGGCGATCCGCTCGGGCAGCTCGCCGCGCCGAAGGCCGCAGACCTCACCTCGGAGGCGATCGGCCTCGGCGTCGCCGTACTCGTGCTGCTCATCGGCTTCGGCAGTGTCGCCGCGGCCGGACTGCCGCTGGTGACCGCGGTGGTGGGTCTCGCTGTCGGGCTCGGCGGACTCGGGCTGCTGGCCGCCCAGTTCAGCTTCGGGCAGGCCGCCCCGACCCTGGCCGCGATGATGGGCCTGGGCGTGGGCATCGACTACGCGCTGTTCCTGTCCACCCGCTACCGGGCGCTCCTCCAAGAGGGCGTGGAACCCGCGGACGCGGTCGGCCGTACCGTGGCCACCAGCGGCCGGTCGGTCCTGGTGGCCGCCGCGACCGTCGCCATGGCACTCGCCGGCCTGTACGTGTCCGGCATGAGCTTCATCGGAACCCTCGGGGCCGCGGCCGGGCTGACCGTGATCGTTGCCGCTGCGGCGTCCGTCACGCTGACGCCCGCGCTCCTGGGGCTGTTCGGCCGGCGCATCGACCGCCTCCACGTCCGTACGCCCGTCGCCGAGCCCACCGGCACCAACGACGTCTGGCACCGCTGGGCGGCGAAGGTGGGCCGTCAGCCGTGGCTCTTCCTCATCGCGGGCCTGGCGCTGCTCGGGATCCTCGCCATCCCGGTGGGCTGGATGCACCTCGGTCACATCGATGCCGGCGCACAGCCCACCACCAGCACCGACCGACGCGCCTACGACTTGATCAGCGAGGGCTTCGGCCCCGGCGCCAACGGTCCGATCACCATCGTCACCCAGCTCGACAGTCAGCAGGCCGCCGACCAGGCGCAGAGCCAGGCCCTGGCCAACACCCTGCAGCAGGACCTTTCTGCCGTGCACGGTGTCACGTCGGTGACATCCCCGAAGCCGAGCCCCGACCACGCCCTCCTCATCAGTACGGTTGTCCCGGCCACCGGCCCGCAGGACCAGGCCACCACGGACCTGATCCACACCTTGGAGCACGACACCGTCCCGCACGCGCTCTCCGGCACCGGCGCGACCGGCTACGTCACCGGCCCGACCGTCTCGGGCCAGACCTTCACCGACACCCTCGTCTCCAAGCTCCCCCTCATCATCGGCGTGGTCGTCGCGGCCGCGTTCGTGCTGCTGCTCTGCGTCTTCCGCAGCTTGCTGGTCGCTCTGAAGGCCGCCGTGCTGAACCTGTTCTCCATCGCCGCCGCGTACGGCGTCGTGGTCGCTGTCTTCCAGTGGGGCTGGGGCGGAAACCTGGTCGGTGTGACGGAGAAGGTGCCGATCGAGTCGTACGTGCCGATGATGATGTTCGCCATCATCTTCGGCCTCTCCATGGACTACGAGGTCTTCCTGCTGGCCCGCATTCGCGAGACGTGGCTGCACCGCGCCGACAACCACCTGGCCGTCGCCTCCGGTCTCGCCGCGACGGCCCGCGTCATCACCTGTGCGGCCCTCATCATGACCAGCGTGTTCCTGGCGTTCATGCTCTCGCCGAACGTCGTGGTGAAGATGCTGGCCCTCGGGCTCGGCGTCAGCGTGATCCTCGACGCGACGGTCGTACGGCTGCTGCTCGTCCCGGCAACCATGTACCTCTTCGGGCGCGCGAACTGGTGGATTCCCGGCTGGCTTGACCGCTGGCTCCCGCGGCTCGACCCGGAAGGCCCGCACGAGCCGCCGGAAGGCGTGGCATAGCCGGGTTTGTCGTGAATCTGTAACGGCGCGGGCGGCTCGGCAACGGACGGCGTGATCGGCCCATCTCGCAGGGCGGCAAGGCGCGTTGGGCGTCGTTGCGACGGGGACGGGGTCTCGCCGAGCGGGAGATCCGTGAAAGGGGAAGTCCATGACCAGGACGGAGAAGCCCGGAATGAACAAGCCCGGAATGAACAAGGCCGGGATGAAGAAGTCCGGGATGCTGAAGACCGGGATGCTGAAGACCGGTATCAAGGTGCGCGCCGGCCGGGTGGCGGTGCTCGGTGCGCTGGGGCTGGCCTCGGTGTCGTTGGCCGCAGCACCGGCGTTCGCCAAGGGCGCCGTGGAGATCTCCGCCCCGCCCACGGCCCAGGTCGGCAAGACCATCACCGTCACGGCGCACGGCGGCGACGACAGCGCCGGCCTGCTGCACCAGCTGTGCGTGGAGGAGAACGGCTTCGGCGAAGGGTGGCACCAGGAGACGTGCAGCACCCCGGCGAAGGGCGACGCGCGGGTCACCGTTGAGGGCACGTCGGCACGCCCTGGCAACCTGCAATTCCGCGCGGTGCTGTACGGCTTGACCAGCAAGCACGACCAGAAGCCGGTGCGCCTGCACGCTTCGGACGTGGTGACCGTGCACGTCCGCTGACCGGTTGACGGGACCGGTTGCCGGGACCGGTTGTCGGTACGGTCCGGGGACCGGCCGGCGCGATCCACCGTGACCGGGTGGGAGTGCCGCGGGAGTGGCGGGCCATGCGCGCCCGCCACTCTCACAGCGGCGCTTACAGCGCCGACGGCACCTACAGCAGTACCTACGGAACCAACAGCACCTACGGCATTTCGAAGTCCTCGAAGTCGAAGCCGGGCGCGACGATGCACGAGACCAGGACGGGCTCGTCGCCGACCGGTTCCGCGGACTGCCACGCGCCGGCCGGCACCAGGAGCTGGGGTTGCTGCCCGGATGCGATGTCGCAGCCCAGGACAGCGACGGACTCCGCCTCGGCGGTGGCCGCGGTGCCGCCGAGGCGGAGTGCCAGGGGGCCGCCCCGGTGCCACAGCCAGAGTTCGTCCGACCGCACCCGATGCCAGCGCGAGACTTCGCCGGGATGCAGGAGGAAGTAGATGCCGGTCGCGAAGGGGCGCGGCCCCGGATATCCGTCCGGAACGGCGCTCGTCCCGGTACGCCACGTCTCCCGGAACCACCCGCCTTCCGGATGTGGTTCCAGCTCAAGGAGGGCGACCAGGTCGGAGATCTCACTCATGAGCAGCCATACTGGCGCACACCGTAGGCCCTCACAACAGCACTGATCCGGCCCACGCCCACCGCACCGGGCAACAGCGCGCACCGGCGGACACCATCACGCCGGTACGGGGCCGGGCGGCGCCCATAGCCGAACGGCTTCCCGGTCGCGCAGCCTTCGCAGGAACGTGAGCACGCCTGCGCCGCCGGTCGCCCAGGCCACGTCGGAGCCGATGAGGGTGTTGTCGGGGAACAGGGGGCGGCGTACGGTGCCGCCGCTGCGCGACAGAATCAGCGACGCCACGTCCTCGGCAGCGGACCAGAACGCGTCGTCGCCCGTGGCGAGCGCGGCGTCGACCAGCAGGTCACCGACGCCCGACAGGCCACAGCACTGCGACACCAGGCTCATCCGGGGAGCGATCCGGTGACAGGTACGGGCGCCCCGCAGGCCGAGGGCGAGCAGTTCCGCATCCTGGTCGCCGATGCCTGTCTCGATCAGGAGGGACGCCATGCCCGTGACCCCGCGGCACCACGAGCCGTAGCGGCGGCTGGCTTCGGGACGCTCGGCCACGGCCAACAGGTGCGGGAACCGGGCTGCGAGGGCATCGAGCCCGGTGAAGGCGGCCGCGCGTACGGCCGGGTCGGCGGTGACTCGCTGGTAGGCGTAGAGGAAGTGCACCACCCCCGCGGTGCCGTGGGCGAAGCCGAGTTCGTACGCCGCGTCCGATGACGACGCGGGCCGTGAAAGTGCGCAGGATGCGTCGGCTTCTCGGGCCGCCAACGCGGTGCCTTCGCGAGCCGGCAGCGAGGTGCCTTCCCGGGCCGGCAGCGCGGCGCCTTCTCCGGCCAGTAGCGCGGTCGCGCAGGCGGCTGCCGCCGCGAGGTGGCGTGCGGCGTCGGCGGTGCGGCCGGCCGCTTCGGCCTGCGCCGCCATGACCAGATGGCCCGTGCCGGTACCCGCCGCTCCACCGATCTGGTCGCCGCTCTCGTCGGGCGGGGGAGGAAGGGGGAGCGCTTCGTCAGGCGGATGGCCGGCCGAGCACGCGGCCGCGCCGAGGAACAGATCGATGCCGGTTCGGCCGACGTACAGCGCCCCGCTGAGGCGCGGCAGTTCGGGATGGCACTCGATACCACCGGCCAGGTCGGCGACGGCTTCCGGCACGCCGGGCCGGTCCAGATGGTGGAGCAGCTCCAAGCCGACGCCCGCCGCACCCGCGTAGAGGGTGAGCGACGAGCCGGGGTGGTGCGGGCCGGGCCCGGCACAGAGCCCAGGTGCGGCGGCCACCATCGTGGCGACCGTGTGGGCGACCACCTCTTCGAGGAGGGCGGGGGAGAGGCGTGGTGGAGTCGGCGGTCTCGTCACCCCGGGCAGCGCGGGCGGCCCCGCCGCGAACTGCCTTGCTCCGGCGGCCCGTTCGGCCCGGTCGAAACTCATCAGACCGGCGATCAGTCGGCGCATCGGCCGCAGTGCGGAGCCCGGTGCTGCGGCGGCCAGGCATGCCAGTGTCCGGTCACGGTTGATCGTGCGGTCGGGGTCGACGACGACCGGGTCCATGCCGGTGAGCGCGAAGTGCAGGGTCGCGCCCAGCGCGTAGAGGTCGTCCGCCGGATCGGGTGGGGCGTCCGGCCGGTACACCGGGAGTGAGTAGCCGCGTGTCGCGCCGGCAGGGCGTTCGCCGTGGAGGGCGCTGATGCCGAAGTCGACGAGGTGCGCGGTGCCGTCGGGACCGAGTACCACATTGTGGGGTTTGAGGTCGCCGCACACCACCGCGCGGGTGTGCATCGCTTCCAGGATGTGCAGTAACTGCCGCGCCAAGGACGTGACTTGGACGACATCCGCGTCGCCGCGCGCCGCGTAGGGACCGTGATTCAGTACGTCGTGGCGCAAATCGGCCGGTCCGCAGTCGGTCATCACCAGGTACTCGTCGTCGCCGTGCCGCAGGTGCTCGATGAGGCGGGGTACACCCTCGGTGCCGTCGAGCGCGGCCAGCACCCGGTGCTCATGGCGCAATCGGCCGCGCGCGTCGATTCCTTGCGCGTCCTCGGCCATGTGCGCTCTGGCCTGCTTGACGACCACCCGACCCCCGGTCGCCGTGTCCACCGCCCGGAAGACATCCCCGCGGGGAGAGCGTGCGATGCCCTTGGTGATCCGGAAGCGGCCCCCGATCAGAGGTGCGGCCGGTGTCTCGGCGGGGGCGGGGCGGCCGAACGGATCGGCGGCCCAAGGAGGTTGACGGTATCGCGCCCCCGCACGGCCACTGAAGGTGCGTCCGTCGGGGGCGGTCATGACGAAGCTGCTCGCGTCGGCGCCGGTGGCTCGGAAGGGCCCGTACCGGTAGTACACCGGCGAACCGCTCAGCACGCGGCGGTCGCTGAGCACGCGAGGACCGCCGCGTCCCGCGAGGACGTCGGTCAGTTCGTGGGCGATGGCCACGAAGTCCCGGGCGCCGGGATAGACGGTGACCGCCTTGCCGACGAGGCGGGGGTCCCGCTCGCCGCCGTTGAGGTCGCGCAGTACGGAGGGGCTGACCGCGAACTTGGCGTCGCAGGTGTGGCGCAGCAGGACCGGCACGACCAGGCCCATCGTCTCGGTGAGTTCGTCGGCGCGGGTGGAGACGTGGAGCTTCCAGCCGTGCTCGTACCGGGGCATCGCCGGGTCGAGGAGGTAGAGCCACAACGCGTCCGCGGCGAGCCGTCGTGGGGCTCCCGCGAACGGCTCTTCGAGGAGCGCTTCGAGGTGGCGGCGCAACACCTCAGCGTCGTGGTCCTGGCGATCCCTCGGGCCTGTGACCTGGGGATCCCGCACGTCGCCACCCCGAGAGACGTCTACGCCCGCGTCCCGCGGGTGCCGCACATCGCTGTCCCGAGGATCGTGTACGCGGGCGTCCCGCGGACCTGTTACGTGGGTTACGTCGTTGTGCCGGGCCGGCCGCATGCGATCCCCGTCCCTGCTGTTCGTTCCCCTGGCCGTTCCTCGATCCCCGTCCCCCGCACCCGGGGCGCCGGCCCCGGAGCGGCCCCGGCTGGACGGGCCGGAGCCGCCGCGGCCGGCCTCAGTCGCAGGCGACCCGGGTGGTGGCCGTGGGCCACGGGTCGGCCAGACAGGCCTCGATACGGCGGCCGGGGTCCACGTCGTCCTCGAACTCGATGAGCTGCTCCTCCAAGTCGAGCGGACCCGCTTCGCGAATCTGGAGTTCCAGGGGGCTCATGTCGATCCTTCCTGCCTTTGCCAGTGAATGAACAGGTGGTCTCGTCCTGAATCCGTGCATGGCGTGGCGCACTGGTCGGCGGCATATGCCCAAGCGGTCGACCGGCAGAAGCCACTACACCGGAATCGCGGCCAGATTTGAAGCCCGCGGGCAGGAAGCGGCAGGGAAATGTGCGGGCCCGGTCCGGCGGCAGTGCGTTGCGGCCGATGCCGCCGGCCGCCCTGACCATCCACGCCACGACGCGCGCACCGGGCTCAGGCGGGACGCGGCCCCTGCCACCCCGGGCTCAGGCGGGACGCACCCCTGCCACCCGGGGCTCAGGCGCGGCGCGCCCCTGCCACCCCGGGCTCAGGTGCGGCGCGCCCTCGCCGCCAAGGCGGCCCTTACCTCTTCTGCCACCCGGGCCGCGTCCTCCGGGTTCCCCACCACGTCCGTACGGTTCATGTCGATCACGAGCACGTCGCTGGCCGAGTAGTGCTTGTGCACCCATTCGTCGTAGCCCGACCACAGGGTGCGGTAGTACTCGACGAGGGCCTCGTCCTGCTCGAAGGCGCGGCCCCGCAGCCCGATCCGGTGCAGCACCGTCTCGAAGTCGGCCGTGAGGTAGACCATGAGGTCCGGGGCCTTGCGGTAGGGGAGTTCGTCGATCTCGCGCATCATCTCGCCGAGCAGGCCCTCGTACAACCGCATTTCGAGGGAGCTGATCCGACCCAGATCGTGGTTGACCTTGGCGAAGTACCAGTCCTCGTAGATGGACCGGTCGAGGACGTTGTTGCTCTGCTTGTACGCCTGCTTGATGGAGGCGAATCGGGTCTGCAGGAAGTAGAGCTGGAGCAGGAAGGGGTAACGCTTGGCCTGGATCTCTTCGGGGCTCGCGGTGTAGAAGAGCGGCAGAATCGGATTGTCGTCCACGCTCTCGTAGAAGACTTCGCCACCCAGCTCCTTGGCGAGCAGTTCGGCCACGCTCGTCTTGCCGATTCCGATCATGCCTCCGACGCAGATCACCGGCATACCTCGCTTCTCCCTGGGGGTCCTCTGTGCGTGGGCGGGCCGGGCACCCCACAGCACCGAGCCACCTGTCGGTGGGCTCTCGGTTCCCCAAGGTCTTCGTGAACGGCGTCACGCGGTCCCGGTCCGGACCAGGGCTGCGGTACGCGCCCGTCCCGACGCTGCCCTGAACCGGCCCCATGGGCCCGTGCCCCAGGTGCCGCGTGCAACGACGAGCCACCGTGCCGCGGCCGCCATGAAGCATAGATGACGGTGCAGCCGCCGCGGCCGGAGCGGTGGCGGGCCCTGTCCGTAGGACATGGCCGGCGCACCCGGCCGACTCCGCGGTTCGAGTCCGCTCTGACATGGTCAGGGGATCGGGCCCTGGGACTGACAGTCCCCAACAGTCCCCGTGCGGGGGCATCACACGTCTTCCGGAAGGGGCGGAGTGGGCGGGCGGGCGGGGTGGAGACAGCGGACGTGGTGGACGAGATCCGTTTCGACAGTCGGGTGGCGGTAGCGACGGCGGGGGCCGCGGGCTGGGCCGGGAGTACGTCCTGATCTTCTTCGCGCGGGGCGCGCGCGTGGTCAGCGACGTAGGAAGGGGGGTGGGCGCGGCGCGTCGCCGTCGCCCGCGCACGAGGTCGTCGAGGAGATACGGCGGCGCGGCGGAGAGGCCGCGGCGGACGTCCACGACACCTTGCCCGCGGCGACATGGACCATCTGGTCCTCGTCCTCGAATCCACGCGGCAGCTCACGCGGGCCACAGCCGTCGACGAGGCGTGCCGACACGTGGACCGGCGCGTCAGACACTTCGAGGAACTCGCCGTACAGATAACCGTGTTGTGCGCCCAACTCGGACTGGGCCCGGAGGAAGGGGCGGCCGTGCACACGTACGTCGACATCATGGCCACCTGGATGACACCTGGATGAGCGGTTACCACGCCTGGCAGACGGAGACACTCCGCTACCGCACGGCACCGGAGGTCGATCCGGCGTCGGGCCCCGGCTACCTCGACCAGATCCTGCCCAACCGCCCCGCCAACGCGCCCTGCCATCAAACATCTTGAATCGCCGATGCCGCAGAGAAATTCATCCGTACGTCAGCTGTTTCAATTGAGGAACCGCGGCTAGACGGATCCCATGTCGGAATCAGCGAAGTCGGAAACAGCGAAGAAGAACGAGGCCGCGAAGAGCACAGCGGCCAAGAGCACGACTCGCTCCGCGAGCAGTGGAGCTCGGTCTGCTACGACCAAGGCTGCATTGGCGACGACACAGGCCAAGTCGGCAAGCGGCGGCGCCAAGTCGGCCGCCGAGAATGCCAAGTCGGCCGCCGGCCAGGCCAAATCGGCGGCGTCCGACGCCAAGGACACCGCAGGCCGCGGTGTGGTGGCGCTGCGCTCCAAGGCCAGGGCGGGCGGCGAGATGCTGACCGCGATGCCCGGCAAGTCGCTCCATGCCGCGACGACAGCGTGGACGGTGGTGCAGAAGCGCAAGCAGATCGCGGCCGCTCTGGGAGGCGGCGCACTGGCGGCGCTCGCGGGCGCCTACAGCCTCGGCCGGGTGACCGTCCGACGTGGACATGGGCCCTTCACCCGTGCCACGGGCGGCCGCTTCTGACAGGTCCGCCCAGCGCTGGCGAAACCCGCCCGACGGCGGCGCAAGCCACTCCGGTGGCGAAACCCGCCCGACGGCGGCGCAAGCCACTCCGGTGGCGAAACCCGCCCGGCGATGGCGCGAGCCACCCGGTGGCGAAACTCGCCTGATGGCGGGGGATAGGGGCAGCGGCGATCAGGCCGAACCGCCCGTATCCCCCGCCATCGCGCTTTGATGTGCAGCCCCATAGCGTTCCGAATGCGCCGCCACGGTGTGGCTTGTCGGTCGTATGCGTCCGGCGGCGCGTGGCCGGCGAGGGCCGGGGGTTCAGCCGGGGAAGCGTCCCGTCGAGCGCAGCAGCCGGCGTCGTTCCGCGTACGCCATGTCGTCCCGCCACAGGCGGCCCGCGGTGTGGTTCATCAGCGGGCCGGCGAGTGGCCGGAGCAGCTGGGCCACTCGGAAGCCAGGACGGTCGGAGGTGGCGATGACCGCTTCGACCACCGCGGTACGCGGCCGGCCCTGGGCATCCGTGCCCAGCGGCGTCGCATGGGTCTCGACGACCGAGCCCTCGCCCTCCCCGTGGGTGATGTGCATGACCACGGTGCGCGGCTCGGGAGCGGTGAAGGTAGCCCGCACCGGGACCACGACACGGCCTGCGACCTTGAACGACACGTCGACGACGAACGCGTCGTCCTCGTCCGCGCAGTCGCGCTGTGGCGCGCTGACCACGGTCAGGTCGACGAAGGAGTACGGGTGGAACCAGGCGCCGTGCCACGGGTCGAGACGGTTGGCGACGATATCCTCGGTCTCGCAGGCGCCCGCCGTCGTGTACACCGAGACAAGTGACCGATCGAGTCGAGGCCGGGGCGGCAACACCGGTGCGTCCAACGGTAGTTGAGCGTCGTCGACCGCGTCGAGCCGTACCCAGATCAGCACTCCGTCATCGTGTACGGGAAGCGGTTCCCAGCCGGCTGTCGGCGCTCCGCTCAGTGCGAGACCGTGCCAGTGACAGACCAAGGTCCCGCAGCGCACGGGGCTGTCCTTGAGCGGCGCGCCCAGGTGCGGACACTGTCCCGGTCCCGCCACGGGAGTTCCCCGGGCATCGCGCCACACCACGATCTCCCGGCCGGTGATGGTGCGTCCCCACGGGGCGGTCGAGTTCAGGTGACGCGAGGCCCCCACCACGTACCAGTTGCCGGACGGCCTGGCCTGGGCGCGGCTCAGCGCCGCGCCGATGAGGCCGGGGTTGGCGTCCCGCCACGTGCTGCGCTGGTGCTCCCACGGCACGGCACGTTTGCGCAGGCCGAGGGGGAGGCGGGGGCGCCGTGCCGGATCGCGCGAGACCATGCGCTTCTGCTTTCGTGAGTAACTCATGCCGACTCCGCTCTCGACAGCGGCCTGCCGACTCGCCTGCCCGCTATCGTTCCAGCCGGCCTTGGAACGCTCCGGCCGCCACGACGGCGGCTGCGGCGGCCGCGGCGCTGTTCGGGGCTCCGGTGTGCACGACGGTGTCCGGTGCCCGCCGGTGCCGTGCTCGCGCGCGGCTGACAAGTCCGTCCAGTGCGATCAGGGCGCGCCGGCCGCGCGGGACCACGGCACGGCGGTGCACGACCTGGTAGTCGTCGGCGGCGATGGCGTCCAGGATGCCGCGGTAGAGCACGAAGGCGGTACGGATGCAGGGCCGGGACCGCGGGCTGAGCATCGCGATGCCCGGCGCGGCCTCCCGGTAGGTGCGCCGGATGACGTGCTCCGCCGCTTTCAGCGCCCTCGTGATGCGGGGATCGCCCTCTCCCGTCCGTCTGCTCCACTCCAGGAGGTCCCGGTCGACGCCGTGCGCGGCGAGGAGATCGAGGGGCAGATAGATCCGTCCCCGGTCCAGGTCTTCGCCGACGTCGCGCAGGAAGTTGGTGAGTTGGAACGCCACGCCCAGGGCCGCCGCATGCGGTTCGGCCTCGGCGGCCGGCACCACCGTGCCCAGAACCGGCAGCATCTGCAGGCCGATGACCGCCGCCGAGCCGTGCATGTAGGAGCGCAGGTCCGCGTAGGTGGCGTAGGAGGTGACCGTCAGGTCGCTGCGCATGGACGCCATGAAATCCCGGAACAGTTGGGGGTCGATGGCGTAGCGCTCCGCGGTGTCGGCGACCGCCTGGATGACGGGCCCGGTGGTCCTCGTGCCGGGGCGCATCCCGGCGTCGAGGTCCCGGCCCAACTCGTCGAGCGCGCGCCGGCGTTGTGCCGTCGTGGCGGTGTCGTCCAGGACGTCGACGATGTCGTCGGCCCACCGGGCGAATCCGTACAACGCGTGCACCGCCGCCCGGTGTTCGAGCGGAAGCAGCCGTGTGGCCAGGAAATAGGTCCTGCCGTGGCGCGCGTTGAGCGTCCGGCACTGCTGATACGCGTGACGCAGACCGGGGTCGGTGATACCGGCGGCGTTGAGCTCGCGGGCGGTCATCAGGGGCGCTCCTTGGCGGAGTTCGGGGCCTGGGCCAGGTCCGGTCGACGGGGCAGGCGGGGGCGGGGAGCGGCGGCGCCGGTGATGCGCGCAGCGGCGAGCTTCCCCGAGACGAGCACCGTGGGCACGCCGACGCCGGGGGTGGTGCCGCACCCCGCGAGGACGACGTTCTCGGTGCCGTTGACGAGGTTGCGCGGCCGGAACGGGCCGGTCTGCGCGAAGGTGTGGGCGGCGGAGAAGGGGGTGCCGTGCAGGTGGCCCTGGGCCTGCCAGTCGGCCGGCGTGACCAGGTGCTCGTCCGTCACGGATTCGGCGAGGCCGGCCAGGCCCCGGCGTTCCAGTTCGGTGAGGAGTTGGGTGCGGTAGCGCGGCGCGAGCTCGGCCCAGGCCCGCGCGTCCGGACCGATGGCGGTGTTGGGGCACGGCGCCAGGATGTAGTGCAGATGCCGGCCGGGGGGTGCGAGGCCGGGGTCGCTCGCGGTGGGCCGGGTGATGAGGAGCGAAGGGTCGCTCATGAGCCTGCCCTGCCGGGTGACCTCCTCGAACGTCGTCTTCCACGCGGCGCCGAACGAGATGGTGTGGTGCGCCAGTTGGGGCCAGGTCCGGTCGCAGCCGGCGTGCAGGACCACCGCGGAGGGGGCGGCCCGCAGACCCACCGGGCGCCGCGGCGCGCGGCCGAGGAGCCGGTAGGCGACGGGCAGGTCGGCGGTGAGGACGACGGCGTCACACGGGATGCGTTCGTGGTCGGTCACCACCGCGGTGATCCGCTGTCCCGTACGGTCGAGCCGCAGGACGTTCTCGCTGTAACGCAGGTGGGCGCCGGCGGAGGCGGCGGCCTGTGCCATTGCCGCGGGCAGCGCGTGCATGCCGCCGCGCGGGAAGTACACGCCGGCGACGGTGTCCATGTAGGCGATGACGGCGTACGCGGCGAGGGCGCGGGCCGGCGGCACACCCGCGTACAGCGCCTGGAAGGAGAAGACCCTGCGGAGCCGTTCGTCCTTGAGGAAGTGCCCGATGCGGGCATCGAGACGGCCGAAGCCGCCGAGAGCCGCGAGCCGGGCGAGGTCGGGGGTGAGCAGCTGGAGCGGCGAGTCGAAGTTGGTGTCGATGAAGCTGCCGATCTGCGCCCGGTAGAGCTGCTTGAGCCAGTGCCGCAGCTTGCGGTAGCCCTGGGCCTCGCGGGCTCCGGAGAAGCGGGCGACCTCGCACTCCATGGCGTCACCGTCGGTGTGGACGTCCAACGTCGCGCCGTCGGCGAAGTGCGCCCGGTAGGCCGGATGCAGCGCGATCAGCTCCACATGGTCGTACAGGCTCGTGCCGACGGCGGCGAAGGCCTCGTCCGCGAATTCCGGCATGGTCAGCACGGTCGGCCCGGTGTCGCGCACGAAGCCGCCGCCGTCGAGCCGTCCCGCCCGGCCCCCGGGGCCCGGTGACCGTTCGACGAGGGTGACCCGGCGGCCCGCCCCGAGGAGGTGCAGCGCTGCCGAAAGGCCGGCGAGTCCGGCGCCGACGACGACCACGTGGTCGGTGCGGCCCGGGATGGTGCGCCTCATGAGACCTCTTCCGTGCAGGAGACGTGGGTGCCGGGCGGGGAGAGGGTGCCACTGCCCTCGGGAACGGTTACGCCTTCGGGAAGGCCTGGGCCGGAGTGTCCGGCTGCCGTGTGCATCAGGTGGAGGAGGCGGTCATGGCCGTCGGTGTGCAGGCGGGCGTGGCTCAGATGCCGACGGGCCAAGTCCAGCAACTGGCCGATCCTGCGGGTGACGATCCGCCGGGCCCCCGTGGACGTCACGGCCTCACGCACCGCCTGCAATCCGTGAGCGTCGAGGTCGGCCCGGCCCACTTGCCGGGCGAACACCTCCCGCGCCGCGGTGTTCCCGGTGGACTCGGCCCTGGCGAGGGCCACGGCGATCAAATAGGTGGGCTTGCCGCTGCGGATGTCCTGGCCGGGCGGCCTGCCACCGGGCTCGCCGCCACCGGGCTCGCCGAACAAGTCCCTTACGTCGTCGTGGAGTTGGAAGGCGATACCCGCACACCGGCCCGCCGCGCGGAGCGCGGACATGGTCGTCGCGTCGGCTCCCCCGAGCAGCGCGCCGAGCTGGAGAGGTCGCTCCACCGTGTACAGGGCGCTCTTCAGACACGCGGCGCGCACGGCCCGCGCCAGGGACCGTGTCCCGGTGAGCGCGCCGTGCATGTCCAGGTACTGTCCGGCGACCATCTCGGTGCGCATCACGGCCCAGACGGCGCGGACCTCCTTCGCGACGGGCGTGGGCAGTTCGAGTTCCCCGACGACGTCGTCGGCCCAGGCGAGCGCCAGGTCTCCGGCGAGGATCGCGGCGGATTCGCCGAGCCCGCGATGGGCGCCGCCCCTCGCGACGGCGGCGTACTGTCCGGCCACCGCGGCGTGCAGCGACGGTTCGCCGCGCCGCACGAGGTCGCCGTCCATGACATCGTCGTGGATCAGGGCACAGCACTGGAGGAGTTCGAGGGCCGCGGACAGGTCGAGCGCGGCATCCGTCCGCGCGTCGCCCGGCTGCGAGCACCCGCGCAGACCCCACCACAGGAACTGCGGCCGTACACGTTTTCCGCCGCCGAGCACGAACCGCTCCAGACGCGCCGCCACGTCGTGCGCGAACGTCTCATCGAGCGCGTCGGCCCACGCCATGCGCTTCCCGAGCCACCCCTGCAGCCGGCAGCGGACCGCCGCGGGGACGTCGACGTCGACCTCCGCATACCCGAGCACGGGCACGGGCGCCGGGCCGTCCGCGTCCCCCGGCGTCGCAGGGGAGCCCCCGCGGCGCAGACTTTCGCGCCGCCGACCGTCTTCCCCGTCCATCGCGGCAGCTCCTTCGGCTTGTCCATCCAGGGCGGTCTGCAGACCCCCTTCCGAGGCGGTGCCCGCCGGAGCGGCGGATACGCAGGGCGGCCATCAGTCGTCGCCCATTCGGCGTGAACACGAACTCATCGTGGTACTGGTGACCACGGCACGCCTTCACGTACCGGACCGCGGCAGAAGCAAACCTGATGGAGTCACTCGATTAGGGCGAGGGGAGCATCGACGTTGGACGAATCCGACGTGGACGAAGCCGGCGTGGACGAAGCCGATGTGGTCGTCGTCGGGGCGGGCGCGGCCGGCCTGTCCCTGGCCGAGCGGCTCGCCACGACCGAATTCGCCGCGGGGCCGCCGTCCGTCGTGCTGCTCGACGCCCCTCCGGGCCCGCTTCGCCCGCCCCGCCGAACCTGGTGCTTCTGGGAGGACGGCCCCGGACGCTACGACGCCGCGGTCACCGCTTCCTGGCGCTCCCTGCGCGTCCACGACCAGCACGGCCGCAGCACCTGCCAGGACATCGCGCCGCTCCAGTACAAAATGATCCGGTCGGACACCTTCCAGACCCTGGTGGACGAGCGCCTCGCCGAAGCCCCGCACATCACGCGGCGTCAAGCCACCGTGGAACGCATCACCCCGGCCGGCCGCGGCAGCCACGTCCATCTGCGCGACGCCGAGGGACGCACCGCCGTCCTGCGCGCGCGGTACGTCTTCGACTCCCGCCCCCCGCGCGTCCTGCCGCCCGCCCGCACCTGCCTGCTGCAGCACTTCCGGGGCTGGTTCGTGCGCACCGCGCGGCCCGTCTTCCATCGGGAGGCCGCGGACCTGATGGACTTCCGCACCCCTCAACCCGCCGATGGCCTGGCCTTCTTCTACGTCCTGCCCACCAGCACCACCACGGCGCTGGTCGAGTACACCCAGTTCTCCACCACCGTGCTGCCCGGCGAGGCATACGACCGGATGCTGCGCGGCCATCTGGCCGACGTCCTCGGCGCGGGCGACTACGACGTGACCGACACCGAGACCGGTGTCATCCCCATGACCGACGGCCACTTCACACGGCAGAGCGCCCCCGGCGTCTACCCCATCGGTGTGGCCGGGGGAGCCGTACGCCCCTCCACCGGATACGCGTTCTCCGCCATCCAGCGCCAAACCACGGCCATCGCCCGCGCGCTGGGCTCGGGGCGCGACCCCCTGCCGCCGGCCCCGCATGCCCGACGGTCCCGAGCCATGGACGCGGTCCTGCTGCGCGGCCTGGCCAGCGGACGGGTGGACGGCGCGGCCTTCTTCGGACAGCTCTTCGCCCACATCCCGATGGAACGTCTGCTGCGTTTCCTGGACGGGCGGACCACGCTGGGCCAGGACATCGCGATCGGGCTCCACACGCCGATCCTGCCCATGGTGCGCAGCGCACTCGCCGCCGCCACCTGCCCGAGACGCTCCGTTCCACCCCCGGTCCGGCCCTCATGAGGGTCCCCCTTCCACCGAGGAACACGATGTCCGTGCCGCCCGAGCCCACCACCTCCTTCGAGGAAAGGGTGTCCACCCGATGAGGAACAGCCGGCCGAGGCCAGGACGCGACACACAAGCACGCCTGCTGCCCGCGCGTCCCGGTACCGCACGCGCCCGCGACGCCAAGTCGCTCTCCGTCGGCGTCGTCGGAGGGGGCATCGCGGGACTTGCGGCGGCGACCGCGCTGGCCGAGCGCGGCGTACGCGTCACCCTGTACGAACGCGCCGACACACTCGGCGGACGCCTGGCCGGATGGCCCACCACCCTGCGCGACGGCAGCCGGGTCACCATGAGCCGGGGCTTCCACGCCTTCTTCCGCCAGTACTACAACCTCCGTGCCCTGCTCCGGCGTACCGACCCCGCACTGCGACGCCTCACACCGCTGCCGGACTATCCGCTGCGGCACGCGGACGGCCTCCACGACAGCTTCGCCGCCGTGCCGAGGACGCCGCCATGGAGCGCCCTGGGCTTCGCCGCCCGCAGCCGCTCCTTCCCGCTGCGCGAGCTCGCCCAGGTGAACGCGGGGGCTGCACTCGGCCTGCTCGACGTCCGCGTCCCCGGCGTCTACGCACGCCTCGACTCCATCAGCGCGTACGACTATCTCGAAACGATCCGGTTCCCCCAGTCCGCCCGCCATCTGGCGTTCGAGGTCTTCTCCCGCAGCTTCTTCGCCGACCCGCGCACCCTGTCGGCCGCCGAGATGGCTCTGATGTTCCACATCTACTTCCTGGGTTCCGCCGAGGGCCTCCTCTTCGACGTGCCCGACGAGCCCTTTCCCCAGGCGCTCTGGGACCCCCTCGCGGACCGGCTGCAAGGGTTGGGCGCGCGGGTACGCACCGCCACGGAGGTCCACGGTGTCACGCCGGACCCCCGAGGCGGCCTGCGCCTGACCACCGCCGAGGAAGACGACCACCACGACGCCTGCGTGCTGGCGTTGAACATCCCCGGCCTTGTCCAACTGGTCTCGAAGAGCCCGGAGTTGGGCGGCCCGGCCTGGCGTGCGCGGGTCGAAGGGCTGCGTACGGCGCCGCCGTTCCTGGTCAGTCGCCTCTGGCTGGACCGGCCCGTCGCCCGCGACCGCCCCGGCTTCCTCGGCACCAGCGGGTACGGCGACCTCGACAACGTCAGCGTGCTCGAACGCTGGGAGGGCGAGGCGGCCCGCTGGAGCGCTCGCACCGGCGGCTCCGTCGTCGAACTGCACGCGTACGCCCAGCCGGAGCACGGTGACCGGCGCGCGGTGCAGGACCGGCTCTTCGACCAGCTGCACCGCGTCTATCCCGAGACACGCGACTGCGCGGTCATCGACGCGCGCCACGAGTGGCGGGACGACTGCCCGCTGTTCCCCGTGGGCGGCTACCAGGACCGGCCGACGGTGCGCACGAGCCACCCCGGCGTCATGCTCGCCGGCGACTCGGTCCGCTGCGACCTGCCGGTCGCGCTGATGGAACGGGCCGCCACGACGGGCATGCTCGCCGCGAACGGGCTGCTCGCGCAGTGGGGCATCGCCGGGCACGACCTGTGGACGGTCCCCCCGCGCGGACGCACCCTCGTGACCCGACGCCTGGCGGCGCTTTCGGGAGGGTGAGAAGCGGTCGGGCAGGGGTGCGGCGAGAGGCCAACGCGCAGTGGAGATACGCATCGCACGCCGAGGGTTCCCCGGGTCGGCCTCGGCGTGCACGTCTCAGCCCGACGCCCTCACTCAGCCCGACATCCGCCCTCAGCCCGACGTCCCGTGGGGCGCGGGCGGGCAGGCGGTCCCGGGCGTGGGGGTGAGGACCGTGCGGTCGAACGGGCCGCTGTGCTCGGCGGCATACGCGATGGCCTCGTTGACCGCGTCGAGACCGAAGGACCGGACCCGCTCAGGGGCGAGGGCAAGGGTGCCCGATGCGAGGAGCCGGATGATGCCGACGTTGGCCGCGCGCGGGTACATCCACTGCCCGCGCACCGTGATCGAGTTGCGCATGATCCACGGGTACGGGAGCGCGAGGTCGTCGCCGCCGAGCATGCCGACGCCGCCCATGAGCACGACACGGCCGTACTCGCGGACCGTCATGGCCGCGGCGCGCGACACGGAGGCGGGAGCGCTCGGCGGGAGCAGGTCGATCACCATGTCGACCGGGCCGTCGGCCGCCGCCGACATCGCCGCACGGTCGGTACTCTCGTCCCCGGTCAGGAGGATGGGGCGCAGCCGCGGCCCGAACCGGTCGGCGAGGAGGTCGAGTACGGCCTTGTTGCGGCCCGGAGCGACCACCCGGCCCGCTCCCATCGCGAGCGCGACCGCCACAGCGCTGCTGCCGAGATTGCCGGTGGCCCCGCTGACGAGCAGGGTCTCACCGGCCCCGAGCCCACCTGCCAACAGCCCGCCATAGGAGATGGCGTGCACGCTGATCGCCGCCCAGCGCGCCGGATCGTCGCCTGCCGCGGCGGGCAGCGGGAAGACGTTCTCCGTAGGGACCCGCATGCGTTCGGCGAACGCGCCGTCATGCATGTGTTCGGCCAGCCGCGCGCCGCCCTCGCCGCGTGAACTCCAGCCCTGCAACGTGATGTCGGGTGTCAGAGCGTCGTCCCGCGAGCGCACCGTCGGGTCGCACCACACGAGATCGCCGACGCGCAGCTTCGTGGCGTCCGGGCCGACGCGGAGGATCCGGCCCACACCTCCGATGCCCGGCACGACGGGAGGGACGAGCGGATATCTGCGCTCGCCACCGAAGACCTCACCCGCGTAGGGCGCCACGCAGGTGGCCACGACCTCGACGATCGCATCGCCGCCGCCGGTCTCGGGATCGGGTACCTCCCGCACCGCCAGCGGGGCGCCGAACCGCGTCAGAACTGCTGCTCGCACGTGCCGACCTCCATGCCTGTCACGTTGGTGGACATCGACGCTTCTTCGTCCATGTCTCCGAGGTCGACAGTAGGACGGGGCCAGGCATGCGGGAAGCGACGATCGGGCATCCGTGGTATGCGTAAGCCGCATGGACATCTCCAGTACGGGACTACGGGTCCTGCGGCAGATCGCCGAGTCCGGCAGCTTCACCGCGGCAGCCGCTCACCTCGGATACACGCAGTCGGCCGTCTCGCGCCAGGCCGCCGCCCTCGAACGCAGTGCGGGCGCCGCCCTCTTCGAACGCCTCCCGGACGGGGTACGGCTCACTCCCTCCGGCCTGACCCTGCTGCGGTACGCGCACACGGTCCTGGCCTCGCTCGCCGCGGCCGAGCGTGAGCTCACGGGCACCGACCCGCGCACCGAACCGGTACGGCTCGGGGTGTTCCTGAGCGCGGGCGCGGCAATCCTGCCGGCCGTGCTCGCGCACCTCGCGGCGGACCGTCCACAGATCACGGTCACCACGACCGAGGGCACCACACCCACCCTCGTCCGAGCCCTGCGCGCGGGCTCGCTCGACCTCGCCGTCCTGACGTCCCGCCCACCGCACCGGCCCTTCGACGGCGACTCGCCGCGGCTCCACGTCGAAACCGTCGTGGACACCGAACTGGTCGTGGCGGTGCCGTCGGTCGGCGCCTTCGCGGGACGCGCCACCGTGCACGTCGACGAGCTGGCCGACGCCGCATGGATCGCCACCCCGTCATCGGGCTCCGAGCCGCTGCTCGGCGCGTGGCCCGGCCTGCCCGGCCGGCCGCGCATCGTGCACTCCTCGCGCGACTGGCTGGCCAAGCTCCACCTTGTCGCCGGCGGCTTCGGTGTGACGACGGTGCCGGCCCGGCTCGCGCCGGTGCTGCCTCCCGGCGTAAGCCTGCTGCACGTCGAGGGCGCACCGCCCGAGGTCCGCCGGGTGCTGGTGGCACGCCGGCCGGGCTGCGCCAACCCGGCGGTCACGGCCGTCATTCGAGCGATCATGGCGAGCGCTTGAGCCGCGCACCATCGGACGCCGGACGTGCGGCGCCGGCCACCCGCACGGGGGCCGGGAGGCGGGAAGCCGATCGACACCGCCCGACGCTGCGGCTAGGGTCGCCGGGTGACGATCAGCTTGAACGAGGCAGCCCGTAAGCTTCTTGACGACGTGAACCCCGCGGTGCTGGCCACCCTCAACCCCGACGGCAGCCCGCAGACCTCGGTGGTCTGGGTCGGCCGGGACGGCGACGAGCTGTTGATCTCCTCGGCAGCCGGCCGCCGCAAGGTCACCAACATGGAGCGCGACGCACGGGTCAGCCTGACGGTCTACGACCGGGCCGACCCGCAGCGCTACTTGGAGGTACGCGGCAGCGCGACCGTCGCCGAAGACCTGGGCCGGAAGGTGGCCGTCGCCCTGGCCGAGCAGTACGAGGGGCCGGGCGCGGGCCAGGAGTACGTGGATCTGCCACCGGAGGTGGTGCGGGTGGCCGTGCGGATCACCCCACGGCGGCTGGTCGGAACCTTCGCGCACTGAGCGACGGATCCGGCCCTCGGTGCGGAAGCCCGCCGAGCGGGCCATCGCCTCCGCGGACGAGAGGCCGGATGAGCCGGACGACCGGGCTACTTCTCCGAGGCGAGCTGCTTGAGGTCGACGGTCTGGTCGGCCGGCGGCTGCGGAGGATCGACGGGCTTGTCGTAGTCGGTGAAGAGCGTGGTTTCGGGCGCCGTGCCGGTGGTCGTGACCTTGAGGATATAGGGCTTGCCGTCGGTGGCGACGAACATCGACTGGGTCTTGCCGTCCTTCTGCTTCTTGAGCTCGACGGCCCTCTTGCCGTCGATGGTGGTGGTGTCGCCCCGGGACATGCCCTGACGTTCGGACTTGTCCTCGTCCATGGTCGCCAGCAGGCCCTGCTTGTCGCACAGTCCCGTCAACTGGTCGTCGGCGGCCGGCATCCGCACCCACTTGTCGGCGACCTTCGGCACCATCTTCTCGGCTTGGGGCTGCTGCTTGAGGTTGGCCTGCCAATAGGCGCTGTTGCCCTTGAGATAGAGCGTGGCGTCCTTGTGCCGGACGTCCGAGACGGCTTGGGCGTTGGTGACGGTGCCCTGGCAGTTCTTCTGGCTGTCGACGGAGAGGTCGATCCCCACCTTCTGCCCGCCCGACTGGGTGACCGTGCCCTTCATGTGCATCGAGTCGGCCTGTCGGGTCGCCTCGACGGCCTTCGCGGCGATCTGGTCGGCGCTCTGCCCTTTGAACGCCTCGTCGCCGCTTCCACCGCATGCCGCGGTGCTCGCCAGACATAACCCAATTACCGCCATCGCTGCCGCTGTTCGTGTCGTACCGCGCATGTGTGCCCGCTCCTTCTGTCGCCGTCCGCCGCGGCTCCCTCGGGGGCCGCCTGCGCCGCGCACGGTCCCTGTGACCGTGCCGTGCACCGCCTGGTACCCAGGGAACGCAGAGGATCACGGGGTGGCAGTGGTTCCGGATAGCGACCCCGGGGGCAGGGCGGCCCGGGTGCGCCGAGAGGTGCTGGTCGGCGGCGGTACCCGATGCTGACGCAACGTCAGGAGGCGTGATCGAGCAGGGGACTTGACCCTCACGCGGCGTCAGGCCGCACACTCGGTGCCGTGGAAGACCACTGGACCGTGGGACGCGTCGCCGGGCTGGCCGGCGTGAGCGTCCGCACGCTGCATCACTATGACGAGATCGGGCTCGTCCGGCCGTCGGCGCGGACCGAGGCCGGATACCGGGCCTATGTGCCGGACGACGTGGAACGGCTGCGGAAGGTGCTGGCCTATCGGCGGCTGGGCTTCGGGCTGCGCGAGGTCGCGGAGCTGGTCGACGATCCGTCCACGGACGCGGTCGCGCACCTGCGCCGGCTACGCGGCCTGCTGCTGGAGCGGCGTGATCGCGCCGACGCGATGGTGGCGGCCATCGACAGGGAACTCACGTCACGGGCGAAGGGCCTGAAGGTGACACCGGAAGAACAACTGGAAGTGCTCGGTGCGCGGCTGTACGACGCGATCGGTGGCGCCTACACCGCGACACGGCGTACGGACCTGCGGATCGCCGCGCGGATCTGGGACGCGCTCGGCGACGAGGCGTACTGGCGCCGGCCGGGCGCGTATCGCTCGGCCCAGAAGTGGCTTGGGCAGCCTGCTACTTGCCCGCCATGGGATGCAAAGTAGCGTAGAAATCCCGGGCCTTGATCTTCGCCATGCGGCCGTCGGGGTGGTGGAACACCAGGCCTTCCGCATGCTCGAATTCCGCGAGCTGGAGGACGGTGGACCGGAGGGTCTCCAGACTGCGGTCCGCGAGGACGACTACGGCCGCCTCCGCGTGCGCGATGAGCTGGTGCGCGGGGGTGCCCTCCGGGTTGGCGTTGATTCTCGGGCCGACCAGCTCGTAAGTGCCGGGTGCGAACGGTCCTTCAGCCCCGGCTGCCGCCTCGGCATGGAACTTCGCGAACGGCGACTGCTCAACCGGCTCCCACCCGACGGTCCGCCCCGTGACGTCGTCGGTGCCGACGGCCCGGAACCCGGGCGGGACGGCCTTCCCGGGCTTGACCTCACGACGGGCCCACCAAGCGGCGCCGTCGTACAGGACGCACGTCCCGTCGTACTTCCGCGTGGCTACGCCTTCACCGGCCGTCACCCACTCGCATCCGGCGGCGACCTTCGGCAGGACGTAACGGCGGTCCTCGGGGTTCCGCACGAACATCGTCGGGATCTTCCGCATGTCGACACTCCTTGCTGGCGGTTGGTGCTCATTGTGCGATGCCGGCGCTCGCCGTGGCGCGGCAATTACCGGCGAGCCTGCGGGGCATGCTCGCACCGCGCGGCCGTGGTGCGTGGCGCCGCCGGCCACGATGACGGGACGGGTGGCTCCGCGTGGCAGGGAGTGCGGACTACGGCGTCGCCGGTACGCGCAGCGCGGCCAGTACCGGCAGATGGTCCGTGGCTGCTCGGAGGTCCTGTTCCGCGATGCCGGGGAGCCCCATCGGAACGCCGGCCCCGAGTACCTCCACGCCCTGGGTGGCGAAGACCGCGTCGATGCGCTGCAGCGGATCACCGAGCCGGGTGGTGTGCTCCCGCCCCCACGGCTTGGTCGCCCACCCGTCCTGGAGCGACCGCGCCAGCAGACCGAACGTACGGCCGTCGGGACGGTCGTTGAAGTCTCCCCCGACGACGGCGTGCGGCACGTCCAGGGCGGCCAGTCGGTCGAGGAGCAGCCCGCCCTGCTGATAGCGCTCCTCGGCGTTGACGCTCAGATGACAACTGACCACCCCGAGCCGGGCTCCGCCGAAGCGCAGGACCGCGGTGGCGAAGCCGCGTTGGTGCAGGCCGGGGGTGCGGGGGAGCAGGATGTCCTCGGTGCGCTCCACGTGGGCGCGCAGGGAGGCGAGGACCATGGGGCCGGACGCGGTGGCGCCGCCGGTGACGTACACGAGCTCCGAGGTCCTGGCGAGACGAGCGGCCGCCTTGCGCCAGCGGAAGAAACGCGGCGCTTCCTGTACGCAGACGACGTCGGGCCGGCAGGCCCGGATGACCCGGGCCAGGGCCGGGACGTCATCACGCATGGAGCGGACGTTGTAGCTGAGCACGCGCACGACGGCCGAACCGTCGGACTCCGTCGCGGACTCCGGCAGATCCCGTAGATCCAGTAGATCCCGTAGATCCCGCAGGCTTTCGCTCCCCATGGTTCCCCTTCGGCTCCGGCAGCACGGCGGCAGGTGGACCGCTCAAGCCTGCCCTCCGCCATTCACCCACATGCGGTCACCGAACGGGGGGCGTGACGCCTATGTGCTCAGCAGCCGGTTGAAGAACGAACGGTACTGCTTCAGGGCGACGCGAAGATCCTCCGTCGCCACCTCCTCGCCGCGGTGCCACTGGCCTTCCAGGTCACGCTTGTGAGCCGAGAACGTCGTGGCGAGGGCCTGCATCGTCTCGGCGACGAGTTGATCGGCCGCGTTGACGGAGTCCTTGGGGTCGTCGACGAACTGGCTCTGGGTCCGCTGCCACCTCGCGCGGAACTCCTCCTGCTCCGCGCCGAGCAGCGGTTCGTTCTCCTCGGCCGGCTCCGCGTCCCCGCCTCCGTCCGCGGGTGCCTGTGCCGCGCCGGCATCGTCCTCCCGGTCCTCCGGGTCGGGATACGGCGTGGTGGCCTCTCCGGGGTAGGCCGGCGGGGTGTCGGCGAAGCCGGGGTCCTCGCTCCCGGTGTCCTGCCCCCGCGTACCGGCCAAGTCGTCCGTGGACAGGGCGTCGCCATCAACGGGTCGGGGTGTCTCCGCGTTGCTCATCTCTGCACATCCATCCGTACGTCCGTACGTCCTTGCTTCCGCCGGCCATGCAGGAACACCGCATCGCCGGCGGCCCTCAGCCGATGGGTCGGCGGCTCACGCCGCGTTCCCGCCCGGCCGGTCTCCGTTGTGGAGCAGTTCCTCGAACAGCGCGCGGTAGTGCACCATCGCGCCGCGCAGCTCCTCCGTGGTCGCCTGATGGCGACTGCTGCGATCGTTGACGTCGTGGGCGGCGCGGTAGTGCTCCAGGGTTCTGCCATGCTCGACCGACAAGTCCTTGACCTGCTGCTCGTACCCTTCCGTGGGGTAGCCGCGCTCGCTCATGAGCGTCGTGACGAGCCGGTCCGCGTCGTGGACGGCGTCGTCGGGCCGGTCGACGAACTGCTCCTGCACACGGGCCCAGTCCTAGGAGTACCGGTCACGTACGGCAGCGGGCAGGGGCTTGATGTCCAGCGCGTCGTGACGCTCCTGGCGCTCGCGCAGTTCGTGCTCGCCGGCCCGACGGCTCTCCTGCGCCTCTACGGTGCGCTCGTACTCCGGACCGAACCGCTCCTGCAACTTGCGCCGGCGCATCACGACCAGGCGCGCTGCCACCGCACAGGCGATGAGTACCACCACGACGGCGACGATGATGATGATGACGGTGAGGGACATCGAGTCCTCCGCTCCTTGACCGCCCAGCACGCCGCGGTCCTCCGAGGAGGGCGATGTCCTCGCCCGGAGGCCCGGCAGGGATCCCGCCACCGGCGTGCGTGCGTGGCGGGGACGGGGCCACCCCCCGCCATCTGCCTCCAGGACACCGGGATCGTCCCGGTGTCCTGGAGGCAGATGGCGGGTTCGGCCAACGGAGCAGTCACGCGGAGTCGTGTTCGCACACGGCCCCGACGGTTGTCCGGCAGTCACCTCCGACCGATGCGGATGTTCTGCCTCCGGTTCCTATCGTGCTCCTTGACGCGGCCGGCGACAAGGAGCACCGGTAAGAGGCCGATACGGATCGGACGCTCATGGAAGCACCGCGTCACGACTGGTGGAGCGCCCACTTGCTGCCGTCGACCGGTGCCGTGCCGGGCAGCGCGATGAGTTCGGGCTTGAACAGGGGCTTCGCGTCCATCGCCGGCTCCCAGGTCGCCAGCTTCTCGTCCTGGGGAACCTCGATCCGCCGGTCCTGCGCAAGGTCCGTGACCACCTTCAGGAGCAGCCGAACGCCCAGCGGCGCCAGATGCTCGCGCCACAGGCTCTGCGCGGTCGAGCCCGGCGGCACGAGGAGGTGCTCCTGGGCGGCGAGCGGGCCGGCGTCGGTCCGCTCGGTCAGGTGGTAGACGCTGCCGCCCGTCACCTTGTCACCGTCCCGGATCGTCCACCGGATCGCGTCACGGCCCCGGTGCAGAGGCAGCAGGCTCGGGTGGTAGCCGACGCAGGCTACGGCGGCCCGGGCGCGTGTGCGGCGGCCGAGGAAGGCGTGGGAGTGGGCGGCCACGATGATGTCCACCCCGTCGGGGATGTGCATGGCCCGCAGCTCGGCCGAGTCCGTCCACGGGATGCTCCGCGGGTAGGCCCAGGAACGCAGACGGTCCCAAGCCATCGCGTTGCTCTCGTCGCACTGCCCCCGGCGCAGCCGGGGCGCCGCCGCGCCGACGATCTTGTGGCCCTCCTCCACCAGGGCGTCCCCGACCTGCACCGCGAACGCCCCTCGCCCCGACAGGTAGATGTTCACTCGTGCCCCCGGTGTGGTCCGGCGCCAAAAGGATTGCCGCTCATCAATCGACCTCTTTCAGTCCGCGGTGGTCGGGCCGGAACCGCACGGGCAGCGTCGAGAAGCCGGTCAGGAAGTTGGACCGGATGCGCAGCGCGTCGTCGGTCCGCTCGAAGCCGGTGGTGAAGTCCCGTAGCGCCATGAGCAGTTCGGAGATCTCCACCTTGGCCAGATAGGAGCCGACGCAGAAGTGCGGGCCATAGCCGAAGGCCAGGTGTTTGTTGGGGGTGCGGCCGAGGTCGAAGACCCCGGGCCGGTCGAAGGTGCGCTCGTCCCGGTTGCCCGACGCATGCCAGAGCGTCACGATCTCGCCCGGCCGCAGCCGTACACCGTGCAGCTCCGTCTCGTGAACGACACTGCGCCCGAAGTGCATCGTGGGTGACGCCCAGCGCAGCACCTCGTCCACCGCCGTGTCGACCGACACCTTTCCGCCCTTGAGTCGCTGCCACTGCTCGCGCTGGTCCGCGAGCGTGTGCACGCAGTCGATCATCGTGAGGCGGCTGGTCTCGTCGCCGCCGATGATCAGGCTGTAGCAGTTGAGCACGACGTCCTCGTCGGACAGCGGCACCCCGTCGATGGAGCTGGCGATGAGCCTGCTGATCACGTCGTCGCCCGGTGACTCGCGCCGCTCCTCGACGATGTCCATGAAGTACATGAGGAGCTCGTTGCGGGCCATCTCGGAGTCGACCTCGTCGACGCCCTCGTCGTCCGTCGACAGCGCCGTTTTGGTCAGGGAGAGAAGGAACTCCCGGTCCTGCTCGGGTACGCCGAGCAGGTTCGAAATCGTGGTCATCGGGATCCGGCCGGCGATCTCCTCGGCGAAGTCGCAGCCACCCGACTCGACCGCCTCGCGCATCAGTCGCCGGGTGTTGTCCCGTACCGTCCTGGCCACCTGGTCGAGGACCCTCGGCGAGAGCACCCGCTGAAGGATCTTGCGCAGCTCGTGGTGGCGGTGTCCGTCGGTGACGGCCAGCATCTTGCCGGCGCCGGCGTCACCGCCCTCCAACAGGGTGACCAGCACATTGCCGCGTTCGGACGTGAAGTTCACGTTGTCCCGGTAGGTGGCCATGATGTCGTCGTAGCGGGAAAGCACCCAAAAGCCCCGGCGGCCGGCGGCCGGAGGGTTCCAGTACACCGGGGCGGTGTCGCGCAGGGTGCGCCAGAACGCGTCGAGGCCGCGGCCGGTGAAAGTGCCGGGGTCGCCCAGGTCCACGGTGTCCAGCGCCGGAGTGCTCACGCTCACCAGTCCGTACGCCAGAACCGGCGGGGCCGGAACGGATAGGTGGGCAGCGGCACGCGGTGGCTGGCCTCCCCGTGGTGCAGGGCGCCGAAGTCGACCCGCTCGCCGGTCACCCAGGCGGCCGCCAGATCGGACAGCGCCCGCGTGTCCGTCCCGGATGTCCCGGACGTCCCGGTGCAGACGATGCCGTCGTCGCCACGCTGGAAGGAGTCCACGGCGACGCTGGGCGCCGCGGCGGTCGACGTGACCTGGGTACCGGCGGATGTGCCGGAGAGCGCCGCGATCAACTCCTCGCGGCTGCGCACGACGGCCGCCCACCGGCGACCCATCACCTTGCGCCCCAGGTTGAGGCTGTAACAGATGTCGTCGAGCCGTTGGTCGGGGTGGGCCGCGAGCCACTCCCGCAGCCGTGTGCGCTGATGGGCCAGCGCCTCGTCGTCCAGGGCGGACAACGTGGCGAGACGCGGTGTGCCGGCGGCCTCGGGGGCGCGCCCGGCGACGGCCGGCGGCTCCTCCAGAACCAGGTGGGCGTTGTAGCCGCCGCCACCGATCGAGGTGATGCCCGCGCGGCGAATGCCGGACTCGCTCTCCCAGCCGGCCGTCTCACGCTGCGGTACGAACGGGGTGCTGGGGAAGTCGAGGTCCTCGTTGACCTCCGTCAGGTTGATCGTCTCCGGAAGCGTCCGGTGGTAGAGGGCGAGCGCGGCCTTCATCGCGCCGAAGCCGCCCGACACCACACCGCCGTGGCCCACGTTGCCCTTGACGCCGCCGATCGAGGTGGTGGCGGTCTGCTTGCCGAACGCCATGCTCGCCGCGTGCACCTCCAGCTCGTCGGTCATCGGCAGACCGAGACCGTTGGCCTCGTACAGGGACACCGTGTCCGGGGTGACACCACCGACCTCCATGGCGGCGGCGATGCACGCGCTGAGCCGCTCGGGCTGCGCCAGACCGTAGGCCATCGCGCTGACACCGTTGTTGTTGACGGCAGAGCCCTTGACCACGGCGTAGATGTGGTCGCGGTCGGCGACGGCCTCGGCCACCGGCTTGAGCAGTACCGTGACGACACCGCTGGACAGCGCGGTGCCGGTGCCGTTGGCGTCGAAGGGGCGGCAGTGGCCGTCCTTGGACAGGACGCGGTTCTCTTCCCACAAGTGACCGCGCGGGTGCGGCAGTCGGACCATCGCGCCGCCCGCGATCGCCATGTCGGTCTGCCCGAGCAGCAGCGACTGGCACGCCAGGTGCACCGCGTAGTGGAAGCCGGCGCAGACGGCTGCCACGGTGACGGCCTCGCCGGTCAGGCCCATGTAGTACAGAGCGTTCGACGTCATGGTGTCCGGCGACCACGCCAGACTCGCCTCGATCGCCTCGGGGCCGACCGACACGCGGTCCGGCGGGGAGCTGTAGAGCGCGGCGGTCTGCGGATTGTTGGCGCCGTACATGCCGATCTCGGCGTCGAGCCGGTCCGGATCGTACCCGCCGTCCTCCAGCGTCTCCCACGCGCTCTCCAGGAACAGCCGGTTCTCCGGTGTCATCGCCGACGCCATGCGGTCGCTGATGCCGAACACCGACGGATCGAACTGGTCGTACCCGTCGAGCACGCCGCAGGCACGCACATAGAACGGGCTGTGGATCAGTGTCTCGTCGACGAGGATGTCGTCCTTGGCGAGGAAGGAGACGGACTCCCTGCCGTGCACGAGGTTGTCCCAGAACTGTTCCTTCGTCCTGGCTCCCGGTGCACGCAGCGACATGCCGATGACGGCCACATCGCCCGGGTCGTAGTCCTGCTCGGGGCTGTCGGTCATGAGGGGCTCCTGTGTCGAGTCGAGGGGTGCGGCTCAGCGGTCGGTGGGAGTGGCGCGGCCGCGCAGCGCGGCCCTGCGGGTGCCGGCGCGCCGACGGGCCGAGGTGACGGCTTCGGGGGCGGCGCCGCTGTCGTCGTCGAGCCAGCCGGCGAGGGAGGAGATGTCGCGGAAACTGAACAGGTCGGGCACCCGGACGCGCCGGTCGAACCGCCTGGTCATCAGGCGGGCGAGCCGGATGAGCAGCAGCGAGTCGCCACCGAGGTCGTAGAACGCGGCATGCACGTCGATGCTCGCCGGATCGAGGTCGAGGAGTTGGCCCCAGATCTCCGCAAGCGCGATCTCGGTCGGTGTGCCGGGCGCCGTCATGGGCCCGTCGGTGACGGGGGCAGGGGGCTCCGGCAGCGCGGCGCGGTCGAGCTTGCCGCCCGGCGCCAGCGGAAGTCCCCCCAGGAACACGAGCGTTGCGGGCACCATGTAGTCGGGCAGTTCCGTGGAGAGCCTGCCCGTGATCGCGGACTGGAGAGCGGCGTCCGACCAGACGCCGTCGCGCGGTTCGCCCTCGGGCACGACGTACCCGGTGAGTCTGCCGCCCCGTACGACGGCAGCGGCCTCCCGTACCTCGGGGCAGCCCGTCAGGCGGGCCTCGACCTCCTCCAGCTCGATGCGGAAGCCGCGCAGCTTGACCTGGTGGTCGGCGCGGCCGCCGAATCGCAGCTCGCCGTCGTCCGTGAACGCGACGACATCGCCCGTGCGGTACATGAGCGCGCCGGCGAGGAACGGGTCCGGCAGGAACCGTTCGGCCGTGGTCTGGGGCCGGTTGACGTAACCATGCGCGAGGCCCGCGCCGCCGATGTACAGCTCGCCGGAGACCCCGGCCGGCAGCCGCCGAAGGTTCTCGTCGAGCACATAGGCACGCACGCCGGGCGACGGCGCACCGATGGTGGGCTCATCGGTGTCGTCCTCGGGCACCAGCTTGACCGAGCAGAACACGGTCCCCTCCGTGGGGCCGTAGGCGTTGTACACCCGGTCGGCGCCGGTCTCCCGGTACGCCCGGTCCACCAGTTTGCGCCGCAGGGGTTCACCGCCGAACACGACGGTCCGCACGTTCGGCGGCAGCGAGCCCGCGTCCAGCAGGCCGTTCATCACCGACGGGACGACGTTGAGGTGGGTGACCTTGTCGGCGTACGGACTGTCCGGCAGGTGGACGGCGCTCTCCACGAGCACGACGGCGCCGCCCCGGCACAGCGCGGCGAAGATCTCCATCACCGACATGTCGAAGCAGACCGAGCTCCCCGCCGAGACACCGCTCAGATCGCGGCCCTCGAAGAGCCGGTCCATCTCGGCCAGCATCGCGACGCAGCCCGTGTGGTGGATGGCCACACCCTTGGGCCGGCCCGTCGACCCCGACGTGTAGATGATGTACGCGGTGTCACCGGGCACGACCGGCACGGGCCGCTCCCCGGGCTCGGTCGTCACGCTCTCGCCGAGGACGACCACGGTCGGCCCGGACGGGCAGCCGGCCCGTGACGCGGGTGTCGTCAGGAGCAGACGGGTCCCGCTGTCGCGGACCATGAACGCGAGCCGCTCGGCAGGGTAGTTGGGGTCCAGCGGCAGATAGCAGGAGCCGGCCCGCAGGATGGCCAGCATGCCGACGATCAGGTCGGGGGTGCGCTCGACACAGATGCCGACCGGGACCCCGGGGCCGGCGCCCTCGGCGACGAGACGTTCGGCCAGCGCGCGGGAACGCTCGTTGAGTTCGCCGTAGGACAGAACGCCGGCGTCGGAGTAGACGGCGGGCGCGTCCGGGTTCTTGACCGCCTGCTCCACGAACGCGGAGTGCAGGGTGTCGCTCACGGCGGAATGCAGGGTGTCGCTCACTGGTCCGCCCCTTCGGTGCGGCCGCTCGGCGCGACGTCCTGGAGGGGCTGGTCGGGGTGGGCGATCGAGTCGAAGAGCACGGTGCGGTAGAGCGCGAGCAGGTCCGTCACGGTCTGCCTTTCCAGATAGCTCGGTTTGTACTGGATGTGGCCGACGACCTCGCCGTCGATGTCGGCCATCGAGATCTCCAGGTCGAATTTGGCGAGGTGCCTGCGTACCTGAAGCGGTTCGAGGGGGAGGGCGCCGTCGGGCTCGATGGTGGAGCCGATGCCGTGGAAGAGCTTGACCGACCGGGGGAACGCGTCCGAGGACAGCCAGTTCACCACCACGTCGAACCACGGGGAACGGCCTTCGGCCCGCGGCGGCTTCAGAGTGGACGCCAACAGATCGAGCGGGTAGTTCATGTGCTCGAGCAGGCCGAGCGAGAAGGCATGGACCTCGCCCAGCAGTCCACGGAAGCTCCGCTCACCGCTCGGATGTGCCCGCACCAGCACCGTGTTGAGGTAGTAGCCGATGGCGGACTCCCAGCCGGGCTCACCGCGCTGGGCGATGGCGGTGGCCAGCACGGAGTCCTCGACGCCGGCCGCCCGGTTGAGCGTGGCGAAGAACCCGGCCAGGACGACACTGCTGATCGACACGCCCTCGCGCACCGCGAACTCCCGCAGCAGACGCGTCTCTTCGCGGCTCCAGCGCAGCGTGAGGTCGCGGCCCTCATAAGTGACGCCCGGCGGGCGCTCCATGGGGGACAGGTCGAGGTGGGCGGGCGGCTCGGCCAGCTGGCGTGACCACCACTCCAGCGCCGCGCCGGCCGCGGGTCCGGCCAGCCACTCCCGCTCCCACGCCACGAACTCCGTATAAGGCGCGGCCGGTTCGCTTCCGGCGGGGTCGGCGCCCTCGTAGTACTCCTGCAGTTCGCGGAGCATCACGTCGGCGGAGGCCGCGTCGGAGGCGATGTGGTGCACGAGCACCAGCAGGTAGTGGTCGGCAGGACCCCGCGTCATCAGGACGACCCGTACCAGCGGCCCGTTGTCCATGTCGAGCGGCAGGTGCCCGTACTCGGCCAGTTCCTCGCGCGCCTGCTCGTCGTCCAGCTCCGTGCTGTCGACCACGGCGAACTCGTACACCGGCTCGTCCAGGATCACCTGGTACGGGGTGCCGCCCGCCTCGAGGAAGAGGGTGCGCAGCGCCGGATGCCGCTCCATCACCGTGCGTACGGCGTCGTCGAGCGCCGTCTCGTCGACCTTGGTCCGGATACGGGCGGCCACCATGAAGTTGTAGGGCACGGCGTCCGGCGCGACCATCTGCATGAACCACAGTGAGGCCTGGCCGTGCGAGGCCGGTGCCACTTCGAGGCCGAGACCGTCGGCGCGCAGCTGCTCAGAAGCGGGGGCCTCGGTGGGCTCCAGGAGCCCGCGCGCGGCCAGTTCCTCCACCAGTTCCTCGGCGTCCAGCTCGGACAGATCGTCGAGGAATGTTCTCGGCTCGGGCGCCGGTCGCACAGCCGGGGCAGGTGTCGGCGCGGACGCAGACGCAGACGCATACGCGGACGCAGGGGCAGGTGCAGGCGGGGGTGGGGCCGCGGCCGGTCCTTCGATGGTCTCGACGATGTGGCCGACCACCTCCGATACGGTCCGGCCGTCCAGGAACACCACGGGCGACACACGGTGTCCGAAGAGCGCCTGGAGCCTGTTGACGAGGCGGATCGCGAGCATCGAGTCGAGGCCGAACTCGCGCAGGTGCGTGCCGTGGCCGAACTGGCCCGCCGGGACACCCACCGCGTCGGCGATCTCACCGAGGACGACCTCCGCGAGGGGCCGTTCGGGCGCGGCCTCGGCCTCCACCGGGCGCACGGCGGACGCCACGGGTTCGGCGGCCGGCGCTGAGGGAAGCGCCCGTGGGACCGTGTCCAGCCAGTAGCGGTCCTTCTGCCACTGCACGAGCGGAGTCTCGACGACCTCGACGTCGTCGGTGAACAACGAGTCGTAGGTCAGCGGCAGGCCTCTGACGTACAGCGACGCGACGGCTCCGAGCAGGCAGCGCAGGTCGCTCTCGTCGCGCCGCAGCGAGTTGACCGCGTGCACCTGGGCGCCGCGGGTCAGCGCGATCTCCTCGACGGCGCCCCGCAGCGTTTCGTGCGGGCCGATCTCGATGAACGTGCCGACACCGTCGTCCACCAGCGCGGCGATGGTCTCGGCGAACCGGACCTGGTTGCGCAGGTTGTGCACCCAGTAATCGACGTCGACGGCCGGGTCCACCGTGTCCGCAAGCGCCGTGGAACGGAACTCGATGGTGTGCGGCAGCGGGGTGATCCCCTCGATGCTCTCGCGCAGCGGGTCGATCAGCGGGTCCATGCCGGGGCTGTGCACCGGCCGTTCCACGCGGATCCGCCGGGTGGAGATGCCGTCCCGCGCGAGGTCGGCCTCCAGTGCCGTGACGGCCTCGGGCGACCCGGACACGGCCGCACTGGTGGGGCTGTTCACCACGGCGATCGCCGCGTGTTCGGCGTACGGGGCGAGCCGGGGAAGCAGCTCCTGCTCCGGCAGGTCGACCGAGATCATGGCGCCCGCGGCGGCCTTCCGCTCCAGCAGGTGCGAGCGGGCCACCACGACCCGCGCGGCGTCCTCGAGCGACAGCCCGCCCGAGACGCAGGCCGCGGCCACCTCGCCCAGACTGTGCCCGACGACCGCGGCCGGCTCGATGCCCAGGTCGAGCCAGACCTTCGCGAGCGAGACCTGCAGGGCGAACAGCACGGGCTGCTGGAAGTCCATCTCCTCGTACCTGGCCCGGTCCGCCGGGGCCGCGAGCTCGTCGAGCACCGAGCATCCGCCGGCCGCGCGCACCGCCGCGTCGCAGGCGTGCATCCACCGGCGGAACCCGGCGTGCGAGCGCATGAGGTCGCGGCCCATGCCGACCCACTGTGTACCGCCGCCGGAGAACACCAACGCCACCCGGCGGTCGCCGTTGCCGGCGACCGTCCCCGTGACGATGTCGGGGTGCGCCTGACCCGCGGCGAGCCGGGCGAGTCCGTCCAGGACGTCCTGCCGGTCGCGGGCGAACAGCGCTGTCCGGTGGTTGTGGTGGGTGCGCCGGGTCGCGAGCGTGTAGGAGAGATCGCAGACCCGCAGCCCGGGGTGGCGTTCGACGTGGTTGGAGAGCTCCCGGCAGGTGTCGGTGAGCGCGGCCGCCGTCCGCGCCGTGACGGGCACGAGGTGCACCCGCCCGTCGTCGGCGGCGGCGCCGCCCTGGTCCGGGGTGGCGTGCCGGCCCCGGTCACCCGCGAGGAAGGGGTCGGGTGTGACGGAAAGGCCGGCGGTGTAGAGCGCGCCGAGTGATCCGAGCAGCGTCGACGCTTCGTCGGCGCCACGCCGCAGCGAGGGCAGGGTGGCCGCGGTAAGGATCTCCGACGCGGACTTCAACAGCAGGGGATGCGGACTGAGTTCGACGACCGCGTCGATGTCGTGGTCGCGCAGCGCCGTCAGGGCGCCGACGACCTGGATCTCCTGGCGCAGGTTGGCGGCCCAGTACTCCGGGCCGAGTTCCGCGCCGTCCACGAGGGCGCCGGTGACCGTCGAGATCATGGGGATGCGGGTGGTACGCGGCGTGATGCCGGCGAGTTCGGCCTTGAGCGGGGCCAGGACGTGGTCGATGAGAGGCGAGTGTGGCGCGTGACCCATCCGTACCCGGTGGTTGGTGATGCCGTCCTCGGTCAGCCGCCCGGAGAGGTCGTCGATCTCGTGCGGAGCGCCGGTCACCAGGGTGGAGTTGAGGCCGTTGTAGCCGGAGAGTGTGAGGCCGTCGGTGAGGTACCGCTTGGTTACGCCCGCGCCGGTCATGACGGCGAGGCCGTCGCCGCGTCCGACCGCCAGCTGCTGGAGGAGCCGGCCGTGGTGGGCGGCCAGCCGGGAGGCGTCCTCGAAGTCGAGCGCGCCGGCGACGTGTGCCGCGGCGAACTCCCCGACGCTCTGCCCCACGACGACATCGGGCTCGACCCCCAGGGAGCGCCAGGCATCGGCCAGCGCGACCTGGAGGGAGAACAGGAGCGGCTGGAAGACGTCCATGTCGTCGATGCGGCCGTCGGGCGCGAGGAGCTGCTCGACGAGCGAGAAGCCGAGCAGCTCCCGCATCCTGCGGTCCGAGCGCATCATGGACCGGCGGAACACGGGCAGGCCGGCGAGGAGCTGCCTGCCCATGCCGACCCACTGCGAACCGTTGCCGGAGAACAGGAACGCCACCTTCGGCGTACGCCCGCCCGGCGCGCCGACGCTCAGTCCGTCGGCCGGCGTGCCGGCGGCGAAGGCATCCAGCTTGGTCCTGAGTTCAGCCATGGAGCACGCCGTCGCCGCAAGCCTGAACTCACCCTTCGCGGGCGGGAGTTGAGCGGCAGTACGCAAGTCGCTCGCGTCCCGCAGTGCCGCGGCCCGCTCGGCCAGCGCCTCGCGGGAGTCGCCGGCCAGCAGGACGAGTGCACCCTCGGGGCGCGGCAGCTCCTCCACGACGACATGGCTGATCGCGCCGCCGAACCCGAACGAGCTGACACCGCCGCGGCGGGCGTCGGACCGCCGCGGCCACGCCGTGAGCCGGTCCTGGACGGCGAGGTTGTACTCCTCGAACATGATCTGCGGGTTGGGCGCGGCGTAGTGCAGACTCGGCGGCAGCACGCCGTTGCGGATCGACAGGGCGAGTTTGACCAGGCCCACGATGCCGGCGGCCGCTTCGAGGTGCCCCACGTTGGACTTGACGGAGCCGAGCCGCAGCGGTTCCCGCCGGTCACCGCCGAGGACCGCTCCGATGGCGTTGGCCTCGATGGGATCACCGAGCGGCGTCGCGGAGCCGTGGCACTCGATGTAGTCGACCTGGGCGGGCGCGATGCCGGCCCGGCGATAGGCGTTGCGGAGCATCAGTTCCTGCGCCTGCGGGTTGGGCGCGGTCATGCCGTTGCTCAGGCCGTCGTTCTGGGACGAGCTGCCCTTGATCACGCAGTACACCGGAAGCTCGCGTTCCAGGGCCACGCTCAGCGGGGCGAGTACGACGACTCCGGCGCCCTCGCCGCGTACGTAGCCGTTGGCCCGCGCGTCGAACGACTTGCAGCGGCCGTCCGGGGCGAGCGCGCCCATCGCGTCCATGGCGGTGTAGTAGTCCGAGACGAAGCTCAGGTTCACTCCGCCGGCCAGCACCAGCTCGCTCTCGCCCATCCAGATGGACTGACATCCCGTGTGCACGGAGACGAGCGATCCGGCGCACGCGGCGTCGATGGCCATGCTGGGACCCTGCAGGCCGAGCACGTAGGAGACGCGGTTGGCGATGATCCCGTCGTGCATTCCGGTCGCGGTGTGCGGGGTGATCTGCACGTCGGGCCCGCGGTAGTGGGCAAGTGCCGCGTAGTCGCCCCAGCAGGAGGCCATGAACACGCCGGTCTCGGTGCCGACGAGGCTGCCGGGCGCGATCCCCGCGTCCTCCAGCGCCTCCCAGGCCAGCTCGAGGATCAGGCGCTGCTGCGGATCCATCTGGACGGCTTCGCGCGGCGAGATGCCGAAGAACAGGGGATCGAACTGGTCGATGCCGTCGATGAATCCGCCCCAGCGCACCGAGTCGCCCAGAAGCTCGCGCCGCGCGGCCGGCACCGGTCCGACGGCGTCCCGGCCCTGCGAAAGGAGCTGCCAGAACGCGGACGGGTCCGGCCCGCCCGGGAAGCGGCAGCCGATGCCCACGATGGCGATGGGTTCGTGCGACGCCGCGCGATGGTGGTCGCCCGGCGCGGGCTCCGCCGCGGTGCGCGGGCCTTCGGCGAGTGCGCGGGAGAGTACGTCGATGGTCGGGTACTGCCACATCCACGTGACGGGCACTTTCCAGCCAAGTAGATCCGACAGGGATGTGGCGAGCTTCGAGAACTTCAGTGAATCGAGGCCGTACTGGTGCATCGGTGTCCAGCGGTCCACGGCCTCATCGGGGGAGTCCATCAGCTCAGCGACACGAGACAACAGAAACTCTGACAGGGCATGCGAATCTCGCACTGCGCGCTCTTGGGGCATTGCGGCTCCTCAGCAGGGCGGGCGGAATGGTCCAGTGACGTCGGCGGCCGAATGGGCAGGGCGCGGATATCCCGTCGGCTTGGAACGGCGCCCAAATTCAACTGATCACGGCGCGCACTTGCATGACGTGATCAAGAGGGTCGTTGCCGACGGTTCCGGAACGGATGAGGCAGCGCTTGAATGACCAACCATGGAACTGGCTGAGGACACGCAAAACAGCGCTTCGACGCGGTGAGTACCGTAGGGGAGTGGGAAGTCGGGATGAGAAATACCTGTTCAGGGGTGCAGAGCTGTGTCTTCGCGTGGGCAGGGGAGCCCCGCACCGGACACGAAGATGGGGGAGGAGACGACACGTGGCTGCACTGTGGTCCGACCCCCCGTTGAGTATTCCCGGATGAACCAGATCGCGTCCTGATGTCATCCGATAAATGAATTCCGGAGAAAAAATTGTGTCGATCGACGTGGGTTGCACCGCACGGAGAGGTGCACGCCGAACCGACCACTTCAGACTGCCATCCAGTGAATGTCGAAACAAGTGTTCCCCGTGGGTCGGAAGTGCGCTGGCGTGATATCGACCCCGGAGTGTCCGATTCCCCGCTTTTCAAGTCCGCATGTATCAGGGGCGGTTCAAACCGGTTGCTCGGTATGGTCGGGCCGAACAACGCCTGGTGGCCCCCTACTTCGGGTAGACAGCACACCACCGGCACTGCAAGCTGCTTGCCATGAAAATCATGGACCACGAGTCGGCGCCGACCGATGTCCGCGCCCTGGTGGTGGGCAGCGAACGAATAGAATTAGCCATCACAAAGCAGCCATGGACAGTTGGTGCGGAACACCCTTCATCCCGCCCATCCCAGCATTCCCGACACCGTCGTGTGCGAGCGGCGTGCCTGGCGCCCCCCGGCACCCTCCAGCGTGCCGGAACGGCCGTTGGCGAGCTCACCGGGAGGCCCGCATGACCACGACCGAAGTGATGCAACGACAAAGGCCGGGCCTGGCACTTGGGGTGCTGGCGGGGGCACTCGCCCTGGACGTCAGTGGTCTGGGCGTCCTCAACGCGGCCCTGCCGTCCGTCGGGGACCGTTTCCATCTCGATGAAGTCACCCTGCAATGGGTCATGATCGCTTATGCCGTCACCTTCGCCGGGTTCCTGCTGGTGGGCGGCCGGCTGGCCGATGTGTTCGGCCGACGGCGGGTGTTCGAAGCCGGCATCGCCCTGTTCACGGTGGCCGCGCTGGTCGGCGCCGTGGCACCGGACATCGGGATACTGCTCGGTGCGCGAGCGGCCCAGGGCATCGGCGCGGCCCTGTCCGGGCCGGCCGCGCTGGCCCTGCTCACCGAGGTGTTTCCGGCGGGCCCGGCACGCAACCGGGCCTTCAGCGTGTACGCCGCGGTCGGCGCCGCGAGCTTCAGCGGTGGCGTGATGCTGGGCGGCATACTGACCCAGTTCTTCGGCTGGCGCTCGGTGCTGTGGTTCTCGGTCGCGGTGGGAGTGGCGGTCCTGTCGGCGACCCGCGCCGGCCTGCCCGGTGGTGTCGGCCGCGGCGGCCAACTGGACCTGCCCGGTGCGATCTGCGGCACGATCGGCCTGACCCTGCTCGTCGTCGGCGCGAGCAGCAGCGGCGCACTGGCATGGGGCGCACTCTGCGGTGCGGTGATCTTCCTGCTGCTCTTCGTCGCACGGGAGAGCCGCACCCCCGACCCCGTGCTGCCCCTCGCACTCTTCCGGCTCTCGTCGGTGCGGTCCGCGAGCCTGGCCGCGTTCCTCCAGTACATGGGCTCGGTCGGGATGCTGTTCTTCGCGCCGCTGTATCTGCAGGGGATGCTGAAGTATTCGCCGGTCGAGTCCGGTCTGGCCCTGGTACCGATGTCGGCGGCCGTCTTCCTGACCGCCAACTTCGCCACCGGACGCCTCCTTGCCAAGTACACGCCGCGCACCTTGATGACGGTCGGGCTCGTCCTCATCGGCGCGGGAACAGCGTTGTGGATGAGCACCCCGCATCAGGGCAGTTATGTGCTGCACGTACTGCCGGGCCTGGTGATCAGCGGTATCGGCCAGGGGCTGAACTTCCCCTCGATGACATCCGCCGGACTCACCGGCGTCGAACCGGAGCGCCACGCGGTCGCCGGCGCGGTGAACGTGGTGGCACAGCAGATCGGCGCGAGTGTCGGCGTGGCGATCATGGTCTTGGTAGCGGCAACCAGCAACGACCAGCTCACGGGCTATCACCTCGCGTATCTGGTGGGAGGCGGTGCCTGTGTGCTGGGGGCGGTGGTCATCGCGACGACGGGGCGCAAGGGCGGAGCTGCCTGACGCTGAGTCACACTCCTTGCGGGACAGTGGGTTTGGCGGTGTCCGCGTCGGCCGTGGATGCGCCTGATGTTTGGGACTGCGTGCGTCGGCCCCGCGCGCTCATTCCTGACGGAACGCTGACGGACCCTGACGGAAGCTGATGTGTGCGCTGCCTGGGTGTGTGACACCCAGGCAGCGCGCGTCCTGGTCGACAGCGGCCGAGGTGCTCAGACTCCCGTGCGGGGACACAACCGTGTCCGGCCGAGACAAAGGGAGTCCCTCATGAGTAGGGCTACTGGGGACCATCACGTCGACCACGTCGACCACGTCGACGTGATCGGTATGTGGGTGACCAAGGACGGTCACGTCCGGCAGGAGTTGCGGTCCGACGGCCGCTACGACGAAGCACGCGGGGGACGATCAAGCGCTTACACCGGCCGGTATACGGTGACGGGCAGTCACCTGGACTATGTCGACGACACCGGGTTCACCGCCACGGGCGATGTGCGGGGCGGGGTGCTCTTCCACGAGCATCTCGTGCTGTACCGCGAGCCGGGGGCACCGTAACGGCGTTGACGGCGGGCGCCACAGGAGCCAGGGGTGCCCAGGGGTGCAGGGCTGCCCCGGACGTCACGCGAGCCACCACCGCCCGCACCCGGCTCACCACCCGAACCCGGCTCGCCCACCCAACCCGGCTCACCACCCGCCTCCCGCTCGGTCGGCAGCGCGGTCCGCTGGGGTCATTTGCCGGTGATGGTCCACGTGCCGTCGCCGGTTGCAGCGGCGTTGCTGAGGGCGGTCCACTTCGAGTCGTCGAGCTTGAAGGCGGCGTGGAGGTAGGCGGAGATCGCGTCGGCGACGAGGGCGACACGGGCCGGATCCTCGTCGGTGGTCTCGGCGACCATCTCGCCGGCGATGCCGCCCAGGGTGTGCTCGCCGGCGGCGATGGTGAGCAGGCTCTTCGGAGACGGGCTGAGGTGGAAGGCGTCGGTGAACCACTCCGGCCCCCGAGTGGAGAGCTGGGACTTGTCCTTGCCGCCCGCGACGATGAGGGCCGGGGTGGTCATGGTGGAGTAGTCCGGCTTCATGAACGGAAGGTGTTCGGCGGCGAACGGGGTGAGGGTGTCGCCGGTTCCGGGCACGGTGATCAGCGCGCCGACTGAGACGGCGGAGTGGGAGAAGTCCTCGCCGGGAATGCCGTCGGCATCGAGCACGCGAGCGCCGAGGATCACCCCGGCGGTTTGGGCGCCCCAGGAGTGGCCGACGATCGCGATGCGCTCCTGGTCGGCGCGGGCCGCCACGTCGCCGGCCTGAAGAAGGATGTCGCCGAGACCGTCGAGGACCGCGTGGAGATCGGCGATCCGGACGCGCCAGATGGTGGCGAACCGCGGGTCGTCCCCGGTGATGCCGTTGCGGCGGGAGTCCAGGTGGGTGGGCTGCACGACGATGAATCCGGCGGCTGCCCAGCGGTCGACGAGGGGTTCGTATCCGTCCAGGGACCATGCGTTGCCGTGGGAGAACACGATGACGGGAAGGTTCTGCCCGGAGAGTGGGGCGGTGACCTTCACCTGGAGGTCGACGCCGCGGCCAGGCAGCGGAACGGCGATGGGCTTGATCGCGACGATCCGCTGACCGAGGTGGCTGGAAGGCATGCTGGAAGACATGAGAGACCTGCGCTTTCTCCATGGGAGCGCTCTGCCATACTTTGGCGGAGCGTCGTTCCGCCAAGTTAGCGGAACATGGTTCCGCGAGTAAAGGGGAGGATCCCGTGCCTGAGGTGATCGGAGTACGCCAAGCGCAGGCTCGGCGCACGCGCAGTGCTGTGCTGGCGGCCGCATCGGCGGTCTTCGTGGACCAGGGCGTTCAAGCCCCGATCCGCGACATCGCCGAACGCGCAGGCGTCGGCGTCGGCACGATCTACCGGAACTTCCCGACACGGGCGGACCTGGTCACCGCCGTCTACCGGCACCAGATCGACATGTGTACCGCGCTCGCGCCCCGGCTCCTGGAGGAATCGGCCTCCCCGTTCACCGCCCTGACCCGCTGGGCGGATGCCTTCGTGGAGTTCCTGGTGACCAAGCATGGTCTCGGTGCGGCTCTGGGGTCCGGTGATCCAGGCCTGGAGAATCTCCACGCCCTCATGCTCGAGACCCTGGTACCGGCCTGCGCGACGCTGCTCGACGCCTGCGCCGCCGCCGGTGAACTCGACCCCGACATCACCGCCTACACACTCATGCGCGCCATCGGAAACCTCTGCATCACCGGCCCTGACTACGAGCAGGGCGACGCCAAGCGCATGGTCGCGACCCTCCTCGCCGGATGCCGTCGCGACGCATAGCTACCGGACCCGGCCGCCTGTCGCGCGCCGCGCGCCTGCATATGCGGCTGGGCCCGCCGTTAGATGAAGTCGGAGTCGAAGTCGGAGCGCCCGTCTGCGGCCACGGCCGAACTCACGGCGAGCGCTCTGATGTGAGGTATCGAAGTCAGCGTTCAATCAGCCGAGTTGGGGCTCTTGCCCTCGTTGGCCTGGCCGGCATGCTGGGCAAGGAAGCGCGCCTTCTTCTGACGCCGAGTGCCGGCTGAGCCAGGGTCCTCTGACGACACCGCTCTGTCCAAAGGCATAGGGCGGGATCGGTCCTGCGGCCCACGTCCCGGTCCCCGGGGCGACCCATACTGAAGGGCATGCCCCTCATCAGCCGTTTTCGTCCTCCCGCCCGCTCTGGGCCGGACACCGTGACGCGTCCGGGCGGTCCGGGCGGTCCGGGCGGTCCGGATGGTTCGGGTGGTCCGGGTCTGCGGGTCCGGCGGGGTCGGGCTTTCGTGGAGACCGTCGCCGTGGGGGTCTCCGCGCTGTGTCTGTTGGCGGTCGCGGAGCGGCTGTGGTCGCTGCCGCACCCGGCGTTTCAGCTGGGCGTGGTCCTGTTCGCCGTGCCGCTCTTCGCCGTACGCGGACGCCTGCCAGGTGCCGTCCTGTGCCTTGCCGTGCTCGCCGGTGCGGCGCCCGTCTCGGCGCCCGTGGTGGCGGCCGCGGCCTACGCGGTCGCTCTCGACGTGGTCCGTCCCCGCCGCAGGGGGTGGCTGCTCGGGGGCGCGGGCCTGCTGCTGATGGCGTCCGCCGTCCTGACGGGTCCCTTCCTCGGCCCTGGTTCCGTCGTGTACAGCGCGGAGCTCGGTTTCCTCCTTGCGGCAACAGCCGTGGCCGTGCCGGGCCTTGTCGGAACGGTGTACGGACAGCAGGCCCGGCTGCTCAGGGCGCTGCGCGAGCGCGGTGACGCGGCCGAGCGGGCCCGGCGCTCCGCCGACAGTGAGGCCCGCGTCCAGGAGCGGTCCCGGATCGCCGCCGAGATGCACGATCTGGTGGGCCACCGGCTCAGTCTCGTGTCGCTGCACGCCGGCGGTCTGGAGCTCGCCCTCGACCGGGCGGCGCCGGAGCTGCGCGAGGAGGCCGTCCTGGTCCGGCGGACCACGCGGGACGCGATGCGTGAATTGCGGCAGACCCTCGGCGTCCTGGGCCCGCTCGGCCGCGACACGGGTCCGGACGCGCTCACCGACGACACCGGCACCCGCGGCGATGTCGAGGCGCTGGTCGCGGAGTCCCGCGACGGCGGGATCGACGTCCGGCTGCAATGGAGCGGCCCCGACGTCGACACCCGCCCAGCGCCGGTGCGACGCGCGGTCCACCGGGTGGTGCGGGAGGCCCTGACGAACGTGCACAGATACGCGAGCGGCGTCCCGGTGACCGTACGGGTCGAGCACGACGACCGGGCCGTGACGGTGACGGTCCGCAACAGCGCGCCGCTCCGGGCGCCGGACACCACGGCCGGCGAAGGAACGGGGCGCGGCCTGACGGGGTTGCGTGAACGGGTCGAACTGCTCGGCGGGGCCTTCGACGCGGGCACCGGGCCGGACGGCGGATTCCTGGTGCGAGCGGTCCTGCCGAAAGACCCGGCCGCCACCACCACGCGGAAATCGCCCGGTGCCGGGGCGGACGAACCTCCGACGGCACCGTACGACGAGGAGGCGGTACTGGCCGGCGATCGCCGCACGGCGGGTGCGCTGATGTCCGCTTTCGGCGCGACCGCCCTGTGGGTGCTGATGGCGCTCGCGATCGCCCTCGTGTACGGCCAGCCCCGGGAGGAGACGCACCGTCCGACACCGCGGCTGGGGATGACGTACGACGCGTTGAAGGGCGTCTTCGACAGCCCTGCCGAGCGCGCCGCCGCCACCGGGCACGAACCCCCGCGCCCCGCCGCCGCGGTGGGCTGTGTCTTTCCCGCCGCAGGCCCCGGCCCTCGCCCCGGAGCCTTCGCCGTCACTCGCTACTGCTTCGACGCCGCCCAACGCCTGATCTCCATCGACCGGTTCACCGTCCCGTCCGTACAGGACACCCAGCCCTGGGAGACCCCATGACCGAGCCGCCACGTCCGATCCGAGTCCTGCTCGTGGACGACGAGGAGATGATCCGGCACGGCGTCCGGCTGATCCTGCGTCACGCCGAGGGCATCGACGTGGTCGCCGAAGCCGCCGACGGACATCGGGCCGTCACCGAGGCCGCCGTCCACCACCCGGATGTGGCCCTCGTGGACATCCGCATGCCCCGGTGCGACGGACTGGCCGCGATTCGGCCGCTGCTCGCCCTCGACCCCGCACCGCGGGTGGTCATGCTGACGACGTTCGGCGACGACGAGAACGTGATGCGGGCGCTGCGCGACGGGGCCGCGGGGTTCCTCCTGAAGGACGAGGGGCCCCAGGAGCTGATCAGCGCGGTTCGCGCGGCGGCTGCCGGCGATGCGGTTCTTTCCCCGGGAGTCACCGGCGCGGTGATCACCCGCATGCTGCACGGCGGCCCCGCCCACACCGGCGCCGGTGCCCACCTGGACGAACGGGTCGCCCGTCTGACCGGGCGCGAGCGGGAGGTCCTGGCGATGCTGGGGGAGGGCATGTCCAACCAGGACATCGCGGAACGGCTGACCATCGGCATCGGCACCGTGAAGACGCATGTCAGTGCGGTGCTGGACAAGACCGCATCGACGAGCCGCGTACAAGCGGCGCTCCTGGCGCACCGCGCCGGCCTGTGCCGGTGACCGCGGTCCTGCCACCGTGCCGGTGACCGCGGTTTGGTGCCGTTCGGGTTTGTGCTGGTGAAAATGGTCTGGTGCCTCGCCGATCTGTCCCGGTGACGGTGGTCTGGTGCCCCTCCGATCCGTGCCGGTGACCGGCGTCCGGTGCCGCGCCGACCTGTACCCCTGACCACCGCCTGACCCCGAGCGGGCCGGTGGCGCCGACCGCCACCCGGCAGGTCCGCGCCACAGGTACCCACAAAACGGCGAGTCTCTGCCGAAAGGCAGAGAGGATCCCTTCACCCCTGCCCTTCGACAGAGACCACATCACCACCTCCCGGCCGATGTTCACGCAGGTGAGAACGCCAAGGATGGAAGACATCCCGGCTCGCGAACGTTTGCGGGCCGCCGCTCCCGTTCCCACCCGGAGACCCCGTGCCCCAGACTTTCCTTCCCGCCGATGCCCCCGGCGCCGCCGACACCGAGCCGGCAGCCCGCGCCACCCGACTGACCAAGCTCTACGGTCGCGGTGAAACCCAGGTCGTGGCGCTGGACGGTGTGACGGTGGCGTTCGGCCGAGCCCGGTTCACCGCGGTCATGGGCCCTTCAGGATCCGGCAAGTCGACACTCATGCACTGCATGGCGGGCCTCGACCGTGCCACATCGGGGTCGGCGCAGATCGGAGGCGTCGAACTGGCGGAGCTGAATGACCGTCAACTCACCGCGCTGCGACGGGAAAAGGTCGGCTTCGTGTTCCAGGGCTTCAACCTGCTGCCCACCCTCACGGCGTACGAGAACATGACCCTGCCGCTACGCCTGGCCGGTCGTCGCCCCGACGCCGCATGGTCGGACACCGTCATCGCCGCCACGGGACTGTCCGAACGCCTCACCCACCGGCCGGCCGAACTCTCCGGCGGCCAGCAGCAGCGCGTCGCCGTGGCCCGCGCACTGATGTCCCGCCCCGAGATCGTCTTCGCCGACGAACCCACCGGGAACCTTGATTCCCGCTCCGGCGCGCATGTACTGGACTTCCTGCGCGCCTCCGTCGACGAGTTGGGTCAGACGGTGGTGATGGTGACCCACGACACGGTCGCCGCCGCCCACGCGGACCGTGTCGTCTCCCTCGCCGACGGCATGCCAGTGGACGAACTGCACGAGCCGACCTCGGGCGCCGTCGTCGACCGGATGCTCGCCTTCGAGACGCAGGGCCGGCTCATCGGCTGACCCCCGCGCCCGCGGTGTCCCCCTCTCTGTCCCAGAAGCGACGCCCCGGTTCCCGACCCTCGCCTCTCCTGCGCCGCCGGTTTCCGACCCTCGTCTCCCCATCGCCCCCGGTTTCCGACCCTCGTCTCCCCATCGCCCCCGATTCCCGACCCTCGTCTCCCCGGCGCGCCCCGATCCCCGGACCCCCAACTCCCTGCTGCCCCGACCCGCGGAAAGCCCCATGCTGCGAACAGCCCTGCGCAACGTCCTCGCGCACAAAACCCGTCTGATCATGACCGTCCTGTCGGTCTGCCTAGGCGTCGCGTTCATCTCCGGCTTGTTGATCTTCGCCGACTCCACCACCTCGGCCTACCGCGCCGCGATGGCACGCGACTACGCGGGCATTGCCGTGAGCGTCAGCCCGACATTCACCCCCGGTGCCGGCCCACGCGAGCAGTACAGGGCCCTCGACGACGCCCTCGTACGCAAGCTGTCCCATCTTCCCGGCGTAGCCGCCGTACGCCCGACGGTGGACGGCACCGTGACCCTGGCCGCGAAGGACGGCACCCCGATGCGCGCCGACACCGCGATGGGCAGGTTCGGTGCCGCCTACGTGCCGGGCCCGGGCGGCAAGGACAACCGCTACTCGCTGACAGAGGGCCGGGCCCCCGCCGACCAGGGCGAGGTCGCCCTCGACCGCGGCACCGCGAAAACCGCAGGCTACAGCCTCGGTGACACCGTCACCCTCGCCGGCGACGGCCCGGTCCTCACACCGCGCCTGGTGGGACTGGTGTCCACCACGGACAGCCGGGTGAACGCCGGCGGGACCCTGGCGGTCTTCGACAAGGCGACCGCCCAGAAACTGTTCGCCGCCCCCGGGCGCTACACCGGGATCGACCTGGCAGCGACCCCCGGCACCAGCCAGTTCGAGCTCTCCGACCGGGTCACGGCCATGCTGCACTCCGACCGCGCCGAGGCGGTCACCGGCGCCGCCCAGGCCAACCAGCAGTCCCTCTTCATCGGCACCAAGACCAAGAGCTACGAGCGTATGCCGCTGCTCTTCGCCGCGGTCTCCCTCTTCATCGGCACGTTCCTCATCGTCAACACCTTCACCATGCTCATCGCCGAACGCGCCCGGGAAATCGCCCTGTTGCGGGCGATCGGCGCCACGCGCCGCCAAGTGGTCCGCTCCGTCCTGGCCGAGGCGGCCGTGGTAGGAATCGTCGCGTCCGCGCTGGGCTTCGCACTGGGCCTGGGTGTGGCCACCGTACTTCCCCAAGTCCTCGACACCTCGGGCGACTTGCTGCCCAGCGGCCCCCTGGTGATCGGGCCGACGGCGGTCATCGCCTCACTCGTCGTGGGGGTCGGCGTCACCGTGCTCGCCGCCTGGCTGCCGTCGCGCGCCGCGGCCCGCATCGCCCCCGTCGAGGCCATGCGCACCGCCGAACAACCGTCCTCCGCGGCCCTTTCCCGTATCCGAAGCGCGGCCGGCCTGGCCTTGATCGTGCTCGGCGCCGGTCTGCTGTTCTCGCTGACCGATGCGGTCAGCGCCACCGACGCCAATCTGCAGACGGCCCTGCTCGGCTGCGGCATCCTCGTGGTCGGCCTGATCCTGCTCGCCCCGCTCCTCGCCGGCCCCGTCATCCACCTGCTCGGCCGCCTCATCGCCCGCTTCGGCGCGGCGGGTGACCTCGCCCGCGAGAACACCCTGCGCAATCCGCGCCGTACCGCGGCCACCGCCGCCGCGTTGATGATCAGCACGGCGCTCGTATCGGGCCTCGCGGTCGTCGACCACTCCACGAGCCGGGCCCTGGACTCCCAGGCCGCCGCCGGGCTGAGCGCCGACTACGTCATCGGTACGCGCACCTCCACCACCGCCATCGACTCCGCGGCCGTCCGGCGTGTCGCCGCGGTACCCGGCGTGCGCATCGCTTCAGCCGCGGCGGACTCCACCATCACCCCGGGCGGCGAGCAGATCTCCGGAGTCGACCCCCGGACCGTGAGCGAGGTGATGAAACTCCGATTCCTCAGCGGCTCCGCCACCGCCATCGGCCCTGGCAAGATCGCCGTCTCACGCAGCTACGCCGCCGAGCACCACCTCGTCACCGGCCGACAACTCGACGCGAGCATCGGCGCCGCCGGCCCGGGCCGGCACTACACCGTGGTCGGCGTCTACCAGGACAACCCCACCGCGCAGGACGTCCTCGGCTACCGCGCCGACGTTCAGAAACACGCCTATTTGCGCGACTCCGTACAACGCCTGCTGGTCCGCACCGACGGCGGTACGACGTCCGCGGACCTGGCGAAGCAGCTGCGCACCGCCGTGAGCAACAGCCCGCTCGTGACCGTCCAAAGCCGCGACCAACTCGTACAGACCCAGGCCGGCACCGCCGGTGAACTCATGACCATGGTGACGGGGCTGCTCGCCATCGGCGTACTGATCTCGACGCTCGGCATGGTCAACACCCTTGCCATGTCGGTCGCGGAGCGAACTCGGGAGATCGGCGTCCTGCGGGCCATCGGCATGGACCGCTCGGCCATCCGCACCATGATCAGACTTGAGAGCCTGTGCGTCGCCGCCTTCGGCACCCTTCTCGGGCTGGCCGGCGGGCTGTTCGGGGCGTGGAAGGTCAGCGGACTGGCCAACGGAGCGATCCCGCAGTACTCCTTCTCACTGCCCTGGGGCACCCTCGCCCTGGTGTCGGCACTCGGCCTCGCGGTCGGCACGGTCGCGGCCGCCGTCCCGGCCCGACGCGCCGCCCGGCTCAGCCCGTTGGAGGCCGTGGCGCGGGCATGACTGGGCCCGCTACGTCCTCCGCGTGCGTATGTGGGGTTCGGGTTGATCGGAGGGCCGGTTTTGCTCTCGGGGTCGGGGTCGGGGTCGGGGGCGGAGGCCGGGGGCCGGGTGGCGGGGCTGGTCCTGCTCCCGGGGATCGGCCCATACCGACTGGGGCTCCGGAGCCGTGCGGCAGCCCAAATGCTGCTGGTTGACCGGCTGTTGCTCGTCTGCAGGTTGGAGCACGGTGGAGCTTCACGACGGAGACGGAGGAGAGCGGTGGCCGAAGGAGCCTCAGGCCGTCTCGTTCCGGGGCGCGCTGAACAGGCCGACCAGAGCGGCGATCGGGTTCGGGCCGAAGCACATGCCGATGCCGTCGACGGATTCCTGAGCCTTGTCGGCACTGCGGGGGAAGAGGGACTCTTCGTAGACGGCGACAGCCTTGTCGGCGTCGCCTCGGTGGGCCGCGATGGCTTCCCCGAGCTCGGCGCCGTCGAGCATGGCGAGGTTGGCTCCCTCGCCCGCGAACGGCGACATCACATGGGCGGCGTCGCCGAGCAGCGTTACGCCCCGCACGTGAGCCCAGCGGTGCCCGACGGGCAGGGCGTGGATCTTCCGCGGGACCAGCGGGTTGTCGGAGTCCTTGATCAGTGCCTGGACACGCTCGTCCCAGCCCGCGAACTGCTGGAGTACGGCCGTCGTCGCCGCCCGCGGGTCGGTGAAGTCGATGCCGTCGAGCCAGCCTTCGGCGATCTGGACCGCGGAGGAGACGTGCAGGCTGCCGTCGGTCTGGCGGTGGGCCAGCACACCCCTGTGGTCGGCGAGTGCGAAGAGCGCGCCGCCACCGACGACGGCCGCGGCGGCCGGGTGCCGGGTGTCGGCGTCCAGCAGGTCGCTCTCGACGAAGGAGATGCCGGTGTACGCCGGCCAGGCGTCGGAGACCAGGGGACGGATGCGGGACCAGGCGCCGTCCGCGCCGACCAACAGGTCACAGGTGACGCTCCCGCCGTCGGCGAAGGTGACCTCGTGGCGGCCGTCGTCGAGGGCACGGGCCCCGGTGGCTTTGCGATTCCAGCGCACGGTGTCGCCGGGGAGGGAGTCGAGGAGGAGGTCGCGCAGTTGGCCTCGGTCGACCTCGGGGCGGTCGCCGTCGCCGGTGTCCGGCTCTTCGAAATGGACGACGCCATGCTGGTCCAGCACCCTGCAGGCCTGGCCGCCGGGGTGCACGAGGGCGCGGAAGTCGTCGTACAGCCCGGCCGCGCGCAGGGCGATCTGCCCGCTTTCCTCGTGGATGTCGAGCATGCCGCCCTGGCGGCGGACGTCTCGTCCCGCCTCCAGGTCGAAGACGGCCGAGTCGATGCCGTGCACGTGCAGCACACGAGCGAGGGTGAGGCCGCCGAGACCGGCGCCGATGATCGCGATGGGGTGATGGGCGGGGGTTGTGGCGTTCGTGGTGGTGGTCATGGGCGTGCTCCTGACGACATGGACAGCGGTGTGGGGGTGGCGGGTCGGTGGGGCTGAGGGTTCAGGAGTGGGCCTGAGATGAGGAGGGGTGAACCGGCAGCGCTTCGATATTAACGAACATGTTCGTGACGAACAAGTTCGTTGCCCGTGGGTACCGGAATCCGATGGCGCGTATGAGGCGACGAGGACGGCCTGAGGGCGAGGGGGGTCTGTACGGCGAGGGGGCGGGCGGCGGTGAACCGTGAGTTGCGCGGTGGGTGGGGTGCGAGCTGGGCGGGGGGCGCGAGCTGCGCGGTGTCAGGCGAAAGCGGCACGTGGGGTGCGATCGAGCGAATCTGTTCGCGACGAACGCGTTCGCTATGCTGAAGGCATGACCCCGAGCTCACAGCCCCGCAGCCGCCGGGAGCGCCCCGCCAAGCCGGCACTCACCCGCGACGGCATCATCGCCACGGCAGTGCGGATCATGGAGGCCGAGGGTCTGCCCAAGCTCACGATGCGCAGGCTGGCACAGGAGCTCGACACCGGCCCCGCGTCGTTGTACGTGTACGTGGCCAACACCGCCGAACTGCACGCGGCGATCCTCGAAGAGTTGCTGGGTGAGGTCGACCTGGGTGCGGCTGCGGCGACCGGGGACTGGCGCGAGCGGGTCGGAGCCGTACTGACGTCGTACATCGAGGTGCTCTACGCCTATCCCGGCCTGGCTCAGTCGGCCCTGATCGCCCGCCCCTCCGGCCCCAACTACCTCGACCTCGTCGAGACACTGCTGGCGCTGCTGCACGACGGTGGGGTTCCGGGCGACCAGGCAGCCTGGGGCGTCGATGCCCTGCTCCAGACGGCGACTGCAACCGCGGCGGAGCACTCGGCCCGCCGACAGTCCGCCGGCGCCGACGTCGGCGTCAACGCCGACGTTGAGGGTGAGGGCGAGGGCGAGGACGACTGGAAGGCGCTGACCGCCGCCCTGCACCAAGCCTCGTCCACCCGGCACCCGCACGTCGCCGCCCTCGGTGCGGACCTGATCTCCGGGCCACCGACAGCGCGGCGCGACTGGATCCTCCAAGCCCTCGTCAACGGCATCGCGCACACGCCACGCGCACACGGGACGGCATCCGATACGCGGGCGCCGTGCACCCGCGCGGGGTCGGTGTCCGTCGGCGAGGCTCCGTCAAAATTCGTTTGACCGGCGCGGGGTGGCCGCTGCTACCTTTCAAGCGGCCGTGCGAGAGATCGAGGAGGTGGTACCCGTGAACGCAGTATCGACATGGGTGCTCCCCTCCGGGGTCACGGTCGGGCGATAGATCGTCGCCCGGGAGCGCCGTTCCAGTGCACTCCCGAAAGGCACGATCGTGCAATTCACTTCTGAACGACGACTCGACGACAGCGTCATCGAGCGCGCATTCAACCTCGGCGAGATTCCCGGCTTTCTGTGGACGCCCGCATCCGCGTCGGCTTCCTCCCCTGTGCCGCTGATCCTGCTCGGTCACCCTCCCCTCGGTCTGGGCCGGATGTACCCCCGGCTGGTGGCCCGTGCCCTGTATTCCGCGGCGGACGGCTTTGCCACGGCCACCCTCGAGCTGCCGGGAAGCGGTGACCGGCCCCGTTGGCCGGCCGTCGAGCAGGCCCGCGCCGAACTGCGGCGGGCGATGGAAGCCGGCCAACCGGTGAGCGACGAGATCGTCGACGCCCTCGTCCTTCCGCTGGTCGACAAGGCGGCGCCGGAATGGCAGGCCGCCCTGGACGCCGTCCTGTCGCTGCCGGAGATCGGCGGCCCGGTCGGGTACTCGGGGGGAGTCATCTCCATCGGCATCCGGCTTGCGGTGATCGAGCCGCGTATCGCGGCCGCCGGCCTCTTCGCGGGGAGCTTCGTGCCCCGCGCCGTGTTCGAGGAGGCCCGGCGAGTCACCGTTCCGCTGCACGTCCTGCTGCAGTGGGACGACGAAGGGAACGACCGGCAGGCCGCCTTGGATCTGTTCGACGCCTTCGGGTCCAAGGAGAAGTCCCTGCACGCCAACATGGGCGGCCACACCGGCGTTCCTCAGTTCGCGGGAGAGGTCGCGGCCCAGTTCTTCACCCGCCACCTGAAGTGAGACCGGCCCGTCGGACCAGCCCGCCGCACGAGGTCGATCTCGTACACATGCGGGGACATCCGCAGCGGTAGGTGACGGCACGCGGGCCGTCTCGGCGGAGCCGGCCTGCCTCAGCCATCTGCCGCCTTGTGCGCCTCAACCCCGCCTCCAGTTGTGGGGCGGGGTTGAGCGTCAGGGTGGGGGTGCGTCGATGAGGGGGAGGGGCATGGGCGGAGGCCGGGGGCATGGGGACAGCGGCCGGGGACCAGGGGCCAGTAGCCATGCGACCGGCCGGCGCGGGCTGAGGATTCGCGCCCATGCGATGGGACGGGCCCCGGGCGAGGCGGGGGAGCGGAAGGGAGAACCCTGTTTCCGGTATCTCTTGACGTCCTACGAGCGGGCGGCGCAGATTGAAGAGGACCGGCACAGCGCGGTGGAGTCCCGTGGGAGGCAGCCATGAAAGCTCCAGGCCCGCTCACGCGAGCCGTGGGCAAGGGCGCGTATTCCTCGGGCGGCCTCGCGGCGCGGGCGAAAAGCGCCTGCACCGTCCTGGTGGAAGGCGAGCTCGATCTTGACAGTGCCGAGCCCCTCTACCAGCACCTGCGCCGGGCCCTTGACCGCTCGACGGGCGGCGTGATCCTCGATCTGCGGCAGGTCGCCTTCTGCGACTGTTCCGGGCTGAGCGCGCTGCTCCGGGCCCGCCACCGTGCGCTGGCTCAGGGCAAGACCCTCAGCATTCGCTCCGCGAGCCCCGCGATGCGCCGGCTCCTGACACTGACCCGTACCCGCGCGCTGTTCACCGCCGCGACCGCCCCGTTCCCCCGGGCGGCAGGGGCGGTCGCCAGCACGCTGGAACACCCGGCATGACGATCGGCCGTGAATCAGGTGAGCCCGCTTTCCCGCTCACCCCCGCGAACGGGGCGCTGTTGCGGTCAGGACGAGGACGGCCTGGTCGTCGTCGATGTCGTGACCCCCTGTGAACGTACGCACGGCGCTGGTCACGGCATCGATGACATGACCGGCCCCGGCCCCGACCTCGTGCGACGCGCCCACCAGCGCGTCGATCAGGCGTTGCTCGCCGAACTGCTCTCCGTCGGCGTCGCGGGCCTCGGTGATGCCGTCGGTGTAGAGCAGCAGACTCTCGTGCGGCCGCAGGCGCAGATGGTGGGGTGATACGTCGGGGTTGGCGGAGATGCCGAGCAGGGAGCCTTGTGCCTCGACCACTCGGGCGGTGGGACCTTCGCCGAGGTGGAGGGGCAGCGTGTGGCCTGCGCGGACGAGCTCGATGTCCAGCCCGTCCTGTGAGGGGGTGAGCTGTCCGTAGACGAGAGTGACGAAGCCGCCGCCGTGACTGTCGGGCCGGTTGGTCAGGGCTCGGTTGACGGCCTTGACGACATCCTCGGGACCGGGCAGGAAAGGGGCGACGGCGCGTGCCGTGTGGCGGACCAGGGCGGTGGTGGTGGCGGCCATGGCGCCGCGTCCGCAGACGTCACCGAGCAGGAACGCCCAGCGGCCGTCGTCGAGCGGGAAGACGTCGTAGAAGTCGCCGCCGATGTCGAGGCCTTCGCCGGCGGGGTGGTAGTAGGTGGCGACATCGGTTCCCGGCACGGCCGGAAGGTCCGGAAGGAGCAGGCCCGCCTGGAGGTCACGGGCCAGGGTGGCGCGATGGGCGTACTGGCGGGCGTTGTGGGCGGCGGAGCCCGCTCGGCGCGCGAGTTCCTCGGCCAGCGCGACGGTGTGACCGTCGAAGGTGTGCTCGCCGGTCGACAGGAGCGTTACGGTGCCGAACGCGCTGCCGCGGTCCATGAGGGGAACACACAAATAGCCGGTGACCCCCAGGTCGTGCCAGGGGCCGGGCCCGGTGGGGGCGCGGCGGGCGACTTCGCTCGTGCCCGAGGCCAGAACGCGGGAGACCGCGTCGTCGTCGGCGTCGTAGACCGGTATGTGGGAGGCGAGCAGGGCCTGCTGCTCCTCGGTGGGCGCGGCCGTGGCGACACGGCACACCCGCCCGCCCCGGATGATGTCGACGGCGCACAGGGGAGCCAGCTTCGGCACGCACGAGGCGGCGAGGCGCTGAAGACTCTGGCCGGCGTCCAGGTCGGACGTCAGAGCGGCGCTGGCATCCAGCAGGAAGGAGAGGTCATCACGGGCGGCTTTCTCCCGGGCCTCCGCCGCAAGGCGTGCCCTTTCGGCCGTGTCGCGCTCGATGGCCAGGGCCGCGGTACCCGCGAAGACACGGGCCAGCGCGAGGTCGGCCTCCTGGGGTGCGCGGGGCACGCGGTGGTACATGGCGAAGGTGCCAAGGAGCGAGCCGTCACGCGCCAGGATGGGGGTGGACCAGCAGGCGGCGACGCCGGCGTGGTCGGCGAGGTCGCGGAAGTCGTCCCAGAAGGGATCGGTGGCTATGTCCGTGACGATCACGGGCTGCCGTCGGTGCGCGGCCGTGCCGCACGACCCCACGCCCTCGCCGGTGGCGATGCCGTCGATGGCCTGGTTGTAGAAGTCGGGCAGGCTCGGGGCCGCGCCGTGGCGCAGATGCCGGCCGTCGGCGTCGGCCAGCAGCACCGAGACCAGTACCTCCTCGGGTGCCAAGTCCTCGATGACGTGGGCCATGCCGTCCAGCACATCGAGGAGCGGGGCCTGGCGGGCGATCTGCTCCAGCAGAGCCCGGTGCTCCGCGGTCAGGCGCTGGGCGTGCTTGACCTGGGTCGTCTCCACCCCGATCACCCGCACCCCCATGACGTTCCCGCCGGTGTCCAGGCGGGGCTCGTAGGAGAAATCGAAGAACGCCTCCCGCACGGTTTCGCCCCGGCCGAGCACCGCCCGGACGTCGCGCGCGGTGTGAGGCTTCCCCGTGCGATAGACCCGGTCCAGCAGCGCGATGAACCCCTGCGCCGCCGGCTCCGGCATCAGCTGCCCCAACGGCACGCCGGTCCGGATGTGCTCGCCGCCACCGACGGCGGAGAAGAACGCGGCGTTCGCCGTTTCCACCATGTGCGCGGGACCGGCCAGGGACGCGAACACGGCCGTCGACTGCCCGAACAGTGCCCGCAGATCGTCCTCCGCCCCGCGATCCCCCTGCGCCCTGCCCCCGGCGGTGCCGCAAGCGCCCGCGCCCACGACAAGTCGGCCCCGCTGCGGCTTCGGTAGACGCGTCATGCGCGGTGCCCCTCAATCGATTGCGTCGAGCCGTCGGCACCGGCCGTAATGGCGTCGTCCCCGCTGTCCGCCCTGTGCATGGATCTATCCATGGATTTGTCCACGCCTCGGTCCACGCCTCGGTCCACGCCTCGGTCCACGCCTCGGTCCACGGCGAGGGGTGCGTGCACGGAGGGGCGCCCGTGCACGGCGAGGGGCCCGTCGACAGCGAGGGCTCCGTCGACCGCGAGGGCTTCGTCCACGTCGGCGTAGACGGAGAGCACCTGATTCAGACCCGTCAACCTGAACAGCCGGGACACCGTCGCCGGCACGCACGCCAGGCGCAACGCCCGGCTCCGCAGGGACATCTGCTGGTGAAGTCGTACGAGTTCACCGATGCCGGAGGAGTCGCAGAACGACAGCGCGGCACAGTCGACCACCACCGGCCCCGCTGTCTCCCCCTTGACCAGTTCCCGGTTCCCCGCCTCGCGCAACTGCTCCATGCTCTCGTGGTCGAGCTCCCCGCGCAGCGCGAACACCACACTGCGCCCGTCCCGCCTGACGTTCACCGAAAACACCCTCAGCTTCCTCCGTGTGAAGCGCTGACCGTCAACCCCAGGGGAAGAAACCGGCTTCCTGCCCCGCCTACCCCATGAGCACCGTACGGAATCACACCCCTCCCTCGGGAGGGGCGCCCGGCATCGGCGGCGCCACCGCCACGGGGCTCGTGAGCAGCCCGGACTGCCACCTGACCGGGGCGGGCGCCGGTCTCCGAGAACGCGTGGTGTCAGGGGCGGCCGGCGACGAACCAGCGGGCGGGGAGTTCCACCGGGGTGCCGTCGGGGTGGGAGTCGCTCATGACGAGGGCGGTCGTCCCTTCGTCGAGTACGGTCAGGCCGGCCTCGCGCAAGAGGGCGGCGACTTCGCCCTCGGCGACCTCACCGGGGCGCAGGTCGTGTTCCTTGACACGGCGCAGCTTGAGGGAGGGGCCCCCGGGCTGTGCGGCGATGGCGGCGATGACCTCCTTGGCCGCGCCGGTGGGTTCGAGGACGAGGGCGCGGCCGCGCGTGCCGACCAACCGGGCGACTGTGGCAGCCACCGCGGGCCGGTCCTCGGGGTCGCTCTGGTGCAGGACCGCCCTCATGTACACGTTGGTGTCGCCGAGTTGTTCGTGCAGCGCGTCGGCCTGGACCGGGTCGGCGAGGTTGAGCTGTTCGTACGCGGCTGCGCCGTCCTGGTCGGCGCGCCGGGCGTGGGCGACGGCGGCGGCGGAGAGGTCGACGCCGACGGCGCGGGCGAAGCGGGTCGCGAGGAAGCGGGTCTGGGTGCCGTTGCCGCAGCCGAGGTCCGCGACGGGGAGTGCGTGGTCGGCGTACGGGGCGAGGTGGTCGAGGTCGCGCTGCGCGGTGAGGGCGGGGTCCGCGTCCCAGAAGGGCTCACCCGGTTCACCGGAGCTCTGCTCCCAGAAGCCGTCCCAGGAGGTGCGGTAACGGTCGGACACGGTCATGGTGTCTCCTTGCGGTGGGCGGTGGGCGGTGGGCGATGGGCGGTGGGCGGTGTGCCTGTGTCTGCGTCTGCGGCTGTGTGTCTGTCACCGCCCCTGCGTGCTTGTGGCAGCGGACAACAGGCCTGGCTCGGACGATAGTTGAGCGGGCCGCGAGGCCGTTGATGTTCCGGCCGCACGCCCTCGTACGAGCGACGCGGGGCCGTCACACGGTCGGGTCCCCCCGGTCGGTGGCGAGCGCCATGCCGTGGCCGACCAGCCCACCACTTCACCCCGGGGGACGGCTACTTGTTACTCTCTCCGATCATGCGAGCCCTCTTCCCAGGATCTTTCGACCCGGTCACGCAAGGGCACCAGGACGTGCTGCGGCGCGCGGCTCAGTTGTTCGACGAGGTCGTCGTGTGCGTGATGTTCAATGCGAGCAAGACCGGCCGCTTCGCCATCACGGAAAGGCTGGAGCGCCTCCGCGCGGCAGCGAGCGACCTGAGCAACGTCACGGTCGACTCCCACACCGGTCTGTTGGTCGACTACTGCCGCAGCGTCGGAGTCGACGTCGTGGTCCGCGGAGTCCGCGGCGTTGGCGACCTGGAGTACGAAATGCCGATGGCCCGCATGAACCGTGAACTGGCCGGAGTGGAAACGTTCTTCATCGCGGCGGACCCCGTCCTGGCCCACATCTCCTCGACCCTCGTCACGCAAATGAGTCAACAACCGGGTAAGTCACCTGAACCAGCCTGAACCAGAAGGACATACGGGGGTGCGACGAGGCCGGAAGGTTTTTACGGGGCGAGGAACGACTCCACCATGGGCAGGACCAGTTCCGCGCGGCGCATGACGTCCATGTGCCGACAGTCCGGGAGGATCGCCAGGCGCGCATCGGGGAGGAGCCGGTGCAGCTGCGCGGCGTGTTCGATGCGAACGAAGTCCGTGTCGCCGAGGATCAGGAGGGCCGGTGCGGCCAGCCCCCGCAGGTCGTCCTCCGACCATCCTTCATAGCCCGCGGCCGCCGAGCACTTCGCCATGAACTCATGGAAATGCTCCGGGTGGGGAGCGACGGCCGCATACGCGTCGGCCATTTCCTGGAAGTCGGCCTGGGTCGGCAGGCGCCGCGATCCCGCATGCTGCGCGGGATCGCGGATCTCGTCCAGGTAGCCGTCTTGCCGGTAGGGGCTGGACGCCACAATCACCCGGCCCACCCGCTCGGGATGGTGAAGCGCCGTCTCCAGCGCGGTCATGCCGCCCAGACTGAACCCGAAGAGGTCGGCGCGGTCGATGCCGAGTACGTCGAGCAGCGCCACGATGTCCGCGGCGAGCCTGGGCACCGACATCTCGCGGTCGGTGTCGGCGGTGTGTCCATGCCCCTGCAGCTCGACAGCGATCACCTGGTGTGTCGTGGCCAGCGCGGGCAGGAGGGCGCCGAAGCACAAGTCGATGGTGAGCGCGCCGCCGTGCAGCAGCACCAGCGGGCGGCCGGTGCCGTGGGTCTCGTAGTACATCGTGAGGCCGTTGACGTGCGCGTAAGCGCCCTCAGAGCGCTCGGCCGCAGCAGGGGGGTTGGGCATGTTCGTCATCGAGTCCATCCTGAGCCGGTTCTGGGTTGCGTTGCTGACGATGGGGTGGACTGCTGGGCCGCCCGAAAATCATCGTCAGCAGCAGTTCGACGGCGTGACCGGCGGCTCAGGACGGGCGGCCCGGTGAGTGGGCCTGACGGCAGTCTCTCCCCCCTCTCTCAGCTGGCGTCCGCTGATCCCCCCCGGCGTCGGCTGCCGGCGCGGTTGTGCTGAAGCCGCCGGCCAGGTGGCTGGCGATGTGGCCGACGGATCGCCCGACCAACGGGGCCTAGCTGGGGCGACCGGGGCGCTGCGGAGATGCATGTGCGGGATGGGGGAGTGCTCTGGTACGCCCTCGAACTGGAGGTGCGCCACGCTTCGACCCCGCGCACCGGCCGCCGAGCCGGTGCGCGAGGTCTCGCCGTCAGCCTCCGCTCTTGCGGCGGAACGACTTCTGGCTCGACGCCGGGCCGTGCGCGCCGCGGACCTTCGACGCGGCGGAGTCTCCAGCGTGGGCACCGGCGTCCGCCTGGGTGCCGCGCTTACGCGCAAGCGCCTCGCGAAACTGCCGCTTCAGGTCGTACTGACCGTTGGCGTCCGGAGCCAGGGCAGTGCCCTCGGGCGCTGAGGCAGTGGCCTCGGGCTCCGGGGCCGTGCCTTCGGGCTCGGTCGGCTCCGAACCTTCTTGTGAGGCGTGCTCTGCGGTCATGGGGACCTCCTGGCTTCGGGCAAGTGGAATGTGCAGCTTGTCATGACGAACGCCGCTCGGGGCACCGGCATCCGTTCAAGAGCGGCCTGTGCGGCCGGCGAACGTCGGCTGAGTGTCGAACACGACCGTATGCAGGGGAGAGACGGTGGCTCGCCACAGACCCAGGTGCCGCTCACAGAACGCCGATCCGGTCTCCCCTGCGAGCACAGCTAACTCTCCGCTCCGTACAGCCAAGAGGTTCGCAGGGTCACAGACCCAGCCGCGCGCGTATCAGGGTGTCGAGTCTTTGCCACGCCGGGAGGCGGCGTTGACCGTGCCCTGGATGAGCCTAGGGATCTCGAACGTCACATCCAGCTCGGGCGGTAGGCCGGATCCGTAACGTTCCAGGGGCGCCGCGACGATGCGGTGGGCGACGCCGTCGATGTGTGGGTCGTCGGGAGCGAGGTCGTCGGCGTGGTCGGCTGCCATGGCCGGACGAGAAACCAGACGAGAACGGGTGGTGCTGCGGCCGACACCGGGACGCGCGGGCCGAGCCCGAAAACGGCTGCGGCCGGCCTCCAGGGAGGGAGGCCGACCGCGGTCGTATCCGCGCCGAACAGGGCACCTCGCGGAATTCCGGTGTCACTTTCGCCAGAACAAGTGGTGCGTCACGCCGCTCGGGCTGGGGACCACATCGAGGTGGAACCGGTCGAGCAGCTCATCGGGGGAGTCCCATAGCTTGAGCCCGGATCCGAGCTTCATCGGTGAGACTGCCACATGCATGGTGTCGACGAGGTCGGCGTCGAGGAACTGCCGGATGACGGAGACCCCGCCGCCGAGTCGGACGTCCTGGCCCTGAGCCGCTTCCCGCGCCTGCGCAAGGACCGTGGCGGGATCACCGGCGACGAAGTGGAACGTGGTGTCGGAGAGCGTGAACGAAGGACGCTCGTGGTGGGTCATGACGAACACCGGAGTGCGGAACGGTGGCTCGTCACCCCACCAGCCGCGCCACTCATGGTTTTCCCAGGGCCCGCGCTGGGGCCCGAATTTGTTGCGGCCCATGATCTCGGCGCCGATGTTGCGTGCATAGTCCCGCGTCATGTAGTCGTCGAGACCACGGCTGCCCCCGGGGTCCGTACGCATGGGCCAGCTAGCCGTGGCGCCGGCCCACGCGAACAGCTTCGCGGGATCGACGCCATGGCCGAACGGGCTCTCGAAGGTCTGATCCTCACCGGCACCGATGCCGTCGCTCGAGATGTTGAAGTTCTGAACTCTCAGTAGCTGAGTCATGTGTTTCCTCCTGCGCTGACGATGACGATGCTGAGACTCTCCAGGCGGCGAGAACTCATCGCCGAGCCCGGGGTCGGCCAGGGTCCCGTTGTCGGCCGTAGGCCGTGGGCGCGTAGGCCGTCGGCCGCGAGCCGTCAGTCATCGCTCGTCAGCCGCCGACAGTCGACAGCCGACGGTCGTCCGGCAGTGCTGCTGAGGCCGCCCTGGCTACTCCTCGATCGACCGTCGCTCTCATAGACCGCCTGCAGACCGCATGCAGACCGCATCGTCCATCCGCCGAGCTTGCCATGGCGTGGGTGACCCGGCGCCGACTGACACGTCCAGCGATACGGCGGCGCAGTGATCCAGAGGCTGGGGGCGCGCCGGAAATCGCTGAGCCGGGCCGACCGCATCGACGAATTCGACGACGTCCAGCTGGCCATGGCATGAGCGACCCCGGCCCCGACCCCGACCCCGGCCCCGACCCCGGCCCCGAGGCGCACGCGCACAGCGTCACGCGTCCCTGGTCGCCGCCCCCCTGGCCGCCGCCCCGACGGCCACCCCCGGATGCCCCCGGGCCCGGCAAGGCGCGGATGAAGCTCTTCTCTGCTTCTCCCCATGTCCATGCTCAGCGCGCCGAGAGCGCCGGATGCTGTGCTAGTCGCCTGGCCGGGCAGTGGGGGCGGGCGGGACACGCGAGGAGATGGGGAGGCGCACAGTGATAAGACGCGCAGCACGATGGGCCGTAGCCGGGGTCGCCGCGGTCACCTCAGTGACGACCGCGCAGGCGGCGGTGCCGGCCTTCGCGGACTCGGCTCCGCAGCTGGATCTCAAAGGCCTCCTGATCGGCGGCGGCCAGGGGGACCCCACCACGGCGGCGTGGCAGAACGCACTGGACACCGAAGGCGTGGCATACACGCAGGTGAACGCCGCCGGGGAGCTGGGCAGTGAGACGGTGTCGCTGCGGGCGCTGTCCAGTGGCGCGCACGGCTATCACAACGGTGTGGTGTTCGCGGACTCGCCGGCCTGGTTCAGCGCCGGGCAGCTGACGGCTCTGGACAGCTACGAGTCGGCCTTCGGGGTGCGTCAAGTGGACGGGTATGTGTATCCGTCGGCCTCGGTGGGCCTCACCGCGGGCGGCTCCGGCGCCATGAGCGGCACCGCGCAGCTGACGGCGGCCGGTCTGGCCGGGCTGCCCGAGCTGAAGGGCCCGGTGCCGTTCGAGGTCGGCTCCTACGGCTACCCGGCGACGCCGGTCGCGGGCGCCCCCGTAACGCCGTGGTTGCGCGACGCGGCCGGACAGACGCTGGCCGCCGTCTATCAGCACCCCGCTGCCGACGCCCAAGCAGGTGTGTCCGAGCTGGCGTTGACCTTCGACTACAACGCCACCGAGCTGCCGTGGCTGCTGCTCGCCCCCCGGCTTGATCAACTGGGTTACGCAGAACACCCACTTGGGCCTCTACCGCAACTACTTCGGGCAGGATGTCGACGACTTGTTCATCGCCGACAACGAGTGGAGCAACAAGTACCAGTGCACCCCGGCGGCGACCGACCCCGATGACGTGCTGTGCCGGCCGGGCGTGGCGGCAACACGGCCGACGCTCCGCCCGACACCCAGATGAGCGCCGCGGACGTGGACTACGTGGCCAACTGGCAGAAGCAGACGGGCATCAAGCTGGAGTTCGCGTTCAACGCCGTCGGCGCGTGCACCGCGCCCACCGCGAACGAGACGTCGAACGCGAACTGCTCGGGCAGCACCGCGGTGAACGGCACCACCTACACCGACCCGGGCCAGGCGGTCGACCCGGGCTACCCCAACGACGCCGCCTTCGTCAACGAACTGCTCAAGCAGCAGGGCCAGTTCGACTGAATCACCCACACCTGGTCGCACATGTTCCTGGGCTGCACGGTCGCGGCCCCGCAACCCGCGAACGCGCCCACCGCGGGAACGGGCGGGTCACTGACCGCCGGCGGATACACCTACGAGATCACGGCCGCCACCGCCTACGGCGAGTCGGAGCCCTCGACCCCGCAGCAGGTCACCGTCGCGGCGAACGGATCCGTCGCGCTGTCCTGGCCGGACGCGCCCAACGGCGGTGGCCCGAGCCTGGCGAAACTGGAGTCGCGGTACTCCGGTGGCACCGGCTTCTGGGGATACGACATCTACCGCGCCCCCGCCGGATCCACCAGCTTCGGCCTGGTCGGCCAGGTCAAGGAGGACCCGACCGGCGCGGCCACGTCCTACGCCTTCACCGACACCGGCGCCACCAGCCCGGGCGGCGGCCCCGGCAGCACCGCCGGCTACCCGACCGCGACCGACTCCGGTATCGGCTGTGCCAACGCCGCCGGCTGGGTGCCCGCCACCAGCACCACGCCCGACTCCAGCATCGAGCAGGAGATCGGCCTGGACGACGCCTTCGCGGCCAACAACGGCCTGACCGACTTCAGCACCCACTCCGTCGTCACCGGCGAGCACTCCGGCCTGGAGAACCCCAACATCCCCCGGGCCTTCGCCGACACCGGCATCACCGTCTTCGGTGCCGACGCCTCGCGCCAGCCGCAGTCGTACGCCATCACCGGCACCAGCTCCACCGGCGCCGCCAACACGGCTGCCTCCGCGCCCCGTTACCCCAGCAACATCTACTACAACGCTGCCAACTGGCCCGACGAGCTGAACGAGTACAACACCGCCTACGTCGCCGCCGGATCCTCGATCGGTGCGAGTCAGTACCCCGCCGAGGCCGGCAAGTGCTCCAGCACGCCATCCACCACCTGCACGACCACACCCGCGACAGAAGCCACGGTGCTGGCCGCGGAGTCCCGGATCATGCTCGGTCACGTACTGTCCGCCGATCCCCGGATGAACGATGCCCACCAGGCCAACCTGGTCGGCCCAGCCACCAGGACCGTCGACGGAACCACCTCGGACTATGGCTACACGCTCCTGACTCTGCTGAGCAACATGCAGGCCCAGTACGGCAATTGGTACACCGCACCCCTGGTGCAGATGACCGACGCCAGTCAGTCCCAGGTGCTGGCCGAGTCCGCGGCCTGGACCGCGGCGAAGACCGCCGGCACCGTCACCGCGTCGGTCCACAACGGCTCCGTCGTCGTCACCGACTCCGGCGGCTCCCCGGTCTCCGTGCCGGTCACCGTCCCGGACGGCAGCACCCTCAACGGCGCGCCCTTCGGCGAGGCGTACGGCGGCACCCGGTCGGCGTGAACCCCGGTGGGTGCCGGCTCCGCGATCACGGTCACCGTTCCGGTGGCCGGCGGTACCGCGCCTGCGATCGCCGGCCCGACCGCCGTGTCGGCCGTCAGCGGCACGGCGTTCACCACCACGGTCACCACCACGGGCACCCCGGCCCCCGCCGTGACGGAGTCGGGGAACCTGCCCGCCGGGGTCACCTTCAAGGACAACGGTGACGGCACCGCCACCCTCTCCGGCACTCCGGCCGCCGGGAGCGGCGGCACCTACCCGCTGACCATCACCGCCACCAACAGTGCGGGCAAGGCCACCGGCCAGTTGACGATCAGCGTCAGCCAGCCCCCGGCCATCACGAGCAAGGCGAGCGCCACTGCCGGACTGCTGACCCGCTTCACCTTCACCGTCACCAGTACGGGAACCCCGACGGCGGCCATCAGTGAAACCGGCGCCCTTCCCCTGGGGTTCAAGTTCACCCCGGCGAGCAACGGCACCGCCACCATCACCGGCACCGCCTTGCTGCCGGGCGTCTACCACCGCACCCTCACCGCAAGGAACAGCGCCGGCACCACCACACAACCCTTCACTCTCACCCTGACTTTGTGAGAGCACGGGCCCGGCCCGTCCCGGATCCCGCGCGCCGCTCCGGCCGGCGGGATCCGGGACGGGAGTGCCTGACCACGGCCGGGGGCCCGGGGAGGAACGTAGGGGACACTCGGACAAAAGGTGATGCGATCCGTTTGCATGCGACCGTGGACGACGCACACCATGAGCCAGCACACAGCGCACCGCAACAGTGCCCAGGACACCGCCCAGCACACCGCCCGGCAAGGCACTCTCCAAGGCCGGATCGCGCTCGTGGCAGGCGCAACCCGCGGCGCCGGACGCGCCCAGGCCGTCGAACTCGGGCGCGCCGGCGCCACCGTCTACGTCATGGAGAGCTGTGTCCACACCTTCAGATCCAGCCGCCCTGTACCCCGACGTCGCGGCCTGCGGCACTCTCGCCGAAGCGCTCCGTGTCGCGGGGGCAGGATGCCTCGACGCCGTGCCCGCCGAGTCGCCCGGCTCCGGTTCGCTGCTCCAGGCGAGCGTCGCGAGTACTCTGCCGCACCGCGAGCCGCTGCGGATCAGCGCATGGCAGCACGAGCGGCGATGGTCGGTCCGCGGCGAGGAGCCGTATCAGGTCGCATGCCTCATCGATGGTGAGACGGACGACCTGGCGCAGGTCGCGGCAGCGGCCCGGGCCTGGTACGACGGGGACTCCCTGGCTGACATCCGCCGGGCCGCACCGTTCGTGCACCTGACCGGCCACTTCGAGGTGCCCGATCTCGATCCCGTGCGTCTGGTGGAATCCGAATGGAGACACCTGCTCCAGGAGGCGCGTGAACCGGAACACCCCTGGCAGGAGCAGTACCAAGCCCTGATCGAGGCGGCGTACGCGGAGCCGGCCTTGCGCGCGCTCTACCCCTTCACGAGCCACTGGGCCCTGCGCTTCTCGATCACCACCCGCCCCCGCCTGACGTTGGGCAGTCCGTGCCTGTCCGCGGACAGCGATGGCATGTACGGCGTGGGACGGGGTTTCGTCACGCCTGATCTCGGGGTGTTCTCCTCGCCGCACGAAGCCGTGGCGAGGGCCGTGCGCCGGCTGCCACCGGACCTCGCCCCGGTCTCGCTCGGCCTGCCGCTTTAGGGCGCGGGTAGGCGACAGGATCGGTGCCCCTGGGCGTAGTTGGGCCCGCGTCGTATCGCACCCGCCGTCGCGCCGCGCGGAGCGCAGAAATTGGTCTGGACCTTGACAGGTGCAGACCATTCCGCTTGAGTCTGCCCAGATCCCACTCAACTCCCAGAAGGAGTGGTCGCGTGTCGAGACAACGGCTCATCGCTCTGCTCACCGCACTCGCCGTCGCGGTAGGACTCGCCCTCTTCCTACCGCTGGCGTCCCCCGCCTCCGCCGCGGCCACCTGCGCCGGTGCCTGGAATTCCGCCTCGGTCTACACCGGCGGTACGTCCGCCTCGTACAGCAGTCACAACTGGCAGGCCAAGTGGTGGACCCAGGGCGAGACGCCCGGTGCCGCCGCCGTCTGGGCCGACCAGGGCGCCTGCGGCGGGGGCTCGGGCGGCACCGGCGGGAGCTGCGCCTACCCCGACTGGGCCGCGGGCCACTCGTACGTGGCCGGCGACATCGTCAGGTACACGGACGGCAGCTACTACATCGCCGAGCACGACAACCCGGGCTACGACCCCGTCATCAGCACCTGGTACTGGGACCCGTACAGCTGCAACGGCGGGGGTGGCCCGACGACTCCGCCGTCCAGTAACTCCTTCGTGGTCAGCGAGGCCCAGTTCAACCAGATGTTCCCGAACCGGAACGCGTTCTACACGTACAGCGGTCTGACCGCAGCGCTCAGCGCGTACCCGGGCTTCGCCAACACCGGCAGCGACACGGTGAAGAAGCAGGAGGCGGCGGCGTTTCTCGCCAACGTCAGCCACGAGACCGGCGGGCTCGTCTACATCGTCGAGCAGAACACCGCCAACTACTCGCACTACTGCGACGCGACGCAGCCCTACGGCTGCCCGGCCGGCCAGTCCGCCTACTACGGACGCGGGCCGATCCAGCTGAGCTGGAACTTCAACTACAAGGCGGCGGGCGACGCGCTCGGCATCGACCTGCTCCACAACCCGAACCTCGTGCAGACCGATTCGGCCGTCGCCTGGAAGACGGGTCTGTGGTACTGGAACACGCAGAACGGCCCCGGCACCATGACTCCGCACAACGCCATGGTCAACGGCGCCGGGTTCGGTGAGACCATCCGCAGCATCAACGGCAGCATCGAGTGCAACGGCGGCAACCCCGCCCAGGTGCAGAGCCGGATCAACGCGTACCAGAGCTTCGTCTCGATCCTCGGGGTCCCGGCCGGCAACAACTTGAGCTGCTGACAGATCCCGACGACGCCGCCGACGTGCCCCGCCCTCTGGAGAAGGAGCGGGGCACACCGGCGTACGGGCGGGCACACCCGGGGCAACGGACTAGATGACGCCCTGGGCGAGCATCGCGCCGGCGACACGCTCGAAGCCCGCGATGTTGGCGCCCGTCACGTAGTCGCCGGGCGCACCATAGCGCTCGGCCGTCTCGTGCGTCACCGCGTGGATGGACCGCATGATGCCGGCGAGCTCGTCCTCGACCCGCTCGCGGCTCCACGCGACCCGGCCGGCGTTCTGGGCCATCTCCAGGGCGCTGACGGCGACACCGCCCGCGTTGGCGGCCTTGCCCGGACCGAAGGCGACGCCCGCCTCCTGGAAGAGGTGCACCGCATCGGGGGTGGTGGGCATGTTCGCACCCTCGGAGACCGCCTTGACGCCGCTCGCGATGAGTGTGCGCGCGTCGTCGGCGCCCAGCTCGTTCTGCGTGGCCGAGGGGAACGCGACGTCCGCCGGAACCTCCCAGACCCGGCCGTCACGCACGAAACGGGCCGACGGGCCGCGCCGGGCGGCGTACTCGCTGATACGACCCCGCTCCACCTCCTTGATCTGCTTGAGCAGAGCCAGGTCGATGCCCTTGTCGTCGACCACGTAACCGGAGGAGTCCGACGCCGTCAGCGGGTTGGCGCCCAGCTGCTGAAGCTTCTCGATGGTGTACAGAGCCACGTTGCCGGAGCCCGAGACGACCGCGCTCAGCCCGTCGAGGGACTCGCCGCGCACCTTCAGCATCTCGGCGGCGAACAGCACCGAGCCGTAGCCGGTGGCCTCCGGTCGGATCGCGGAGCCGCCCCAGCCCTGGCCCTTGCCGGTCAGGACACCGGCCTCCCAGCGGTTGGTGATGCGGCGGTACTGGCCGAAGAGGTAGCCGATCTCGCGGCCGCCCACGCCGATGTCGCCGGCCGGGACGTCGGTGTGCTCACCGATGTGGCGCGACAGCTCCGTCATGAACGACTGGCAGAAACGCATGACTTCGGCGTCGGACCTGCCGTGCGGGTCGAAGTCGCTGCCACCCTTGCCGCCGCCGATGCCGAGGCCGGTCAGGGCGTTCTTGAAGATCTGCTCGAAGCCGAGGAACTTCACCACGCCGACATCCACCGACGGGTGGAAGCGCAGGCCGCCCTTGTACGGACCGAGCGCGCTGTTGAACTCCACCCGGTAGCCGCGGTTGACGTGCACCCGGCCGCGGTCGTCGGTCCACGGCACCCGGAAGATGATCTGCCGCTCCGGCTCCAGGAGCCGCTCGACGAGCCCGCTCTCGGCGTATTCGGGGCGGGCCGAAAGGACGGGGCCCAGGGTGTCCAGGACCTCTCGCACGGCTTGGTGGAACTCGGGCTGTCCGGGGTTGCGGCGCTCGACTTCCGTCCGCAGTGCGTCCAGCCTGTCCTTGGGGTCGGTCACGATAAATTTCCCTTCCGACGTAGGTTCCAGGGGCGTGCGGGCCCAGATCACAGTGCCACACCTTGCCCTGGCCCGGGACGGGCGGTCCACCCCTCGGAAAGCCGTACGAGGCGCGGGCGCGCGACGCCTGTGGTGCCGGTGCTCCTACCGGCTGAGCGACTTGAGGGCCGCGGGGTCGTACGGCTGGAGCTCGTCGAAACGGTTGCCAAGGATCTTGGCGGCCCACTGCGGGTCCTGGAGGAGCGCCCGGCCGACGGCGACCATGTCGAACTCGTCGCGCTCCATGCGGTCCAGGAGGTTGCTGATGTCGCCGAGCTGCGAACCCTCGCCGGCGAAGGCGCGGATGAAGTCGCCGTCGAGGCCGACCGAACCAACGGTAATGGTGGGGCGGCCCGTGAGCTTCTTGGTCCAGCCCGCCAGGTTCAGGTCCGAGCCCTCGAACTCCGGGTGCCAGTAGCGCCGGGTGGAGGCGTGGAAGACGTCGACGCCCGCCGCGGTCAGCGGGGCGAGGATCGCCTCCAGTTCCTGCGGGGACTGGGCGAGCCGGGCGTCGTACGCCTCCTGCTTCCACTGCGAGTACCGGAAGATCACGGGGAAGTCGGCCGGGACGCGCTCGCGGACCGCCGCCACGATCTCCGCGGCGAACTTGGTACGGGTCACCGCGTCGCCGCCGTACGCGTCGGTACGGCGGTTGGTGCGCTCCCACAGGAACTGGTCGAGCAAGTAGCCGTGGGCTCCGTGCAGTTCGACGCCGTCGAAGCCGATCCGAGCTGCCTCCGCGGCGGCGTCGGCGAACGCGCCGACGACGTCGTCGAGGTCGGCGCGCGTCATCGCCTTGCCGGCCCCCTCGGTGCCGTCGACGCGGATGCCGGAGGGACCGACGGCGGGCGCGTCGGCGTACGGGGCCTCGCCCTGGTTGCGGACCATGCCTATGTGCCAGAGCTGCGGCACGATCGTGCCACCGACCTCGTGCACGGCCGCCGCGACCTTCGCCCACCCCGCCAGCTGGTCCTCGCCGTGGAACCGCGGCACCCGGTCGCTCTGCCCGGCGGACTCGTGCCCGACATAAGTGCCCTCGGTGACGATCAGGCCCACGCCGGCGGCGGCCCGGCTGGCGTAGTAGGCCTGAACGTCCTCGCCGGGCACGCCGCCGGGGGAGAACATCCGCGTCATCGGGGCCATCGCGATGCGGTTGGGGACGGTCAGGCCGTTGAGCGTGATGGGCCGGGACAGGAGCTCGGCTGCGCGGGAGGCGGTGGACGTGGTGACGGTCATGCGGGTCCTCCGGGTGAGGCAGTGGCTCGTCCGGGTGAGGACGAGAAGTGCATAGTACACATGTTATGTATCATGCATATTGCGGAGCTCGTCGGCCGAGCTCGTCGCCTGAACGGGCAGGACGGTGCTTGTCGCCTGAGGAGACCGGAGGACCGGAGAGGTCGGAGAGCCGGACAGGTCGGAGGGATACGGCCCCTGCCCTCCCTCGCAGGGCATAAGAACCGTCCCGTACGAGGGAGGGGCGCCGCGGATCGGCGATAATGAACCGATGCGAAGGGTGGGAGGCGAAGTGCTGGAGAAGCTGGAGCGGGAGCTGATGCTGCTCTCACGACACCAAGTGCTCGTCCGGCGCGAGCGCGAGCCTGTGCGTCTGGATCGGTCCGCCTATCTGCTGCTCAGCCGGATCGACACCCAAGGCCCCATGTCCATCGGGCAGTTGGCCGACGCTTTCGGACTCGACACCTCGACCGTGAACCGCCAGACGGCGGCGCTGCTGCGCTGCGGACTGGCCGAACGCGTCGCGGACCCGGACGGCGGCATGGCCCGCAAGCTGCGCATCACCGATGAGGGCGGGCGTCGGCTCGCCGAGGACCGGGAGGTCAACCAGTCCTGCCTGGCACGTGTCGTCGCGGACTGGGCCCCGGAGGAGGTGCGTGAATTGGCCGACGTCCTGGTACGGCTGAACCGGAGCTGCGAGGCTCTGGAAGATCGCTTCTGGCCGCGTACGGAGGACGACGACCGCGGCCCCGAATGCCACCCGCCGACCCCGCGCGAACCCGCGCCGCACTGATGCCGGCCGACAAGCGGCTGTGGCGGCCTCCGGCCAGTGTGCGAGCTTG